>CAYXFF010000035.1:7787-16435 GCA_964464185.1 uncultured Syntrophaceae bacterium
TTTTACAGGATGTACCTTGTCAGATCCTCGTCTTCAATGATGTCGTTCAGTTTATCCCTCACGTATCCGGCGTCGATAACAACTTCTTTCCCTTTCATGTCTGGAGCCTCGAATGAAATCTCATCCAGCAGGGTCTCCATGACCGTGTAGAGCCTTCGCGCTCCAATATTTTCCGTTCTTTCGTTGACCACAGCCGCCACCTCCGAAATCTCCGCTACGGCATCAGGGGTGAACACGATTTTTACGGATTCCGTTGCCATCATCTCGATATACTGCTTGACGAGGGCGTTGTTTGGCTCCGTGAGGATCCGCATGAATTCTTCCTTGCCCAGGGAGTCCAGTTCGACCCGGATGGGGAAACGACCCTGCATTTCCGGGATCAGATCCGAAGGTTTCGTCGAACTGAAGGCTCCCGCCGCGATGAAAAGGATATGATCCGTTCTGACCATCCCGTATTTGGTGTTCACCGTCGATCCTTCAACGATGGGCAGAAGGTCCCTCTGAACGCCTTCCCTGGAGACATCCGGTCCGTGAGAAGAGTCGCTGCCGACAATTTTATCAATCTCATCAAGGAAGATGATCCCTGATTGTTCGACCCTCTCGATGGCGTTCTTGGTCACCTTTTCCAGATCCACCAGGCGCTGCGCTTCCTCCTGCACGATGATCTCCATGGCCTCCGGAACTTTCATCCGCCGGAGCTTTTTCTTCTGGGGAAAGAGGTTTCCAAGCATGTCCTTGATATTCAGCCCCATATCCTCAACACCTGATGACGAGAAGATTTCAATCATGGGCATCTGTCCCGAACGCTCAGAGACTTCCAGTTCCACGAACCTCTCGTCGAGCTTTCCTTCGTGCAGCAGCCTTCGAAGCTTGTCACGAGTGGACGCCTGCTGAGCCATGGTTTCATAGACAGCCGTATCCGCCTGTTCGGAAGCTCCATCCATGGCCTTTCGCTCCAGAGAACGCGGCGGGAGAAGAACATCCAGTATTCTCTCCTCGGATATTTCCTTCGCCCTGGCCATGACATTTTCCTTTTCTTCATGCTTCACCATGTTGACAGAGAGTTCTACAAGGTCCCGAATCATGGATTCCACATCCCGTCCCACGTAGCCGACTTCCGTGAACTTGGAGGCCTCGATTTTGAGAAAAGGAGACTGGTCGATCTTGGCCAGACGTCTGGCGATCTCCGTTTTTCCCACTCCCGTCGGTCCGATCATGATGATGTTCTTGGGTGCTATTTCGTCCATCAGCTCCGGTGGCACATTCTGCCGGCGCCAGCGGTTTCTCAACGCTATGGCCACCGCGCGCTTGGCATCATTCTGACCGATGATATATTTGTCCAGTTCCAGAACAATCTCTTTGGGTGTTAAGTTATTTGATGCCATGAATCCTCTTATTCCTGACCGGACATTTCGTGCCTTCTCGTCCCGGTCTTTCTTATTTTTTCGCTTTTCTCTATGTTGGTATCCAGTTCCTCAAGCGTGATGTTCTTATTCGTGTAAATACAGATATCGGCGGCAATTTTCAACGCTTCCTCTGCAATCTCGGCAGCGCTCTTGTCCGAATATCGGATCATCGCCCTCGCTGCCGCCAGAGCATAGGGTCCTCCTGAACCGATAGCCATCACTTCATCGTCGGATTCCACCACGTCGCCGTTTCCCGATATGATGAGCGAATACTCGCCGCTCACGGCGATCATGAGCGCTTCCAGATGTCTCAGAACTCTGTCGGTGCGCCAATCCTTGGTCAGCTCCACGGCTGCCCTTAAAAGGTTTCCGCTGTATTGTTCCAGTTTCTGATCGAAGCGATCAAAAAGGGTGAAGGCATCGGCGGTTGCTCCGGCAAAGCCGACAATCACCTGATTATGATAAAGCCGTCTCACTTTTCGCGCGCCATGCTTCATCACGGTCGAATCGAGCGTGACCTGCCCGTCTCCCGCGACAGCCACTTTTCCCTTATGCCTGACCGACAGTATTGTTGTTCCCTTCATCTTCATTCCTTTTTCCTGACCTTCCCTGCCCTTGGATGGGCCTTGTCGTATACCTCAATCAGTCGGCTGACACTCAAAGTCGTGTATTTCTGCGTCGTTGACAGGCTTTCATGGCCGAGCATCTCCTGAATGACCCGAAGGTCTGCGCCTGCATCCATGAGATGCGTTGCGAATGAATGCCTGAGCGAGTGAGGCCCGATTTTTCTGTTCAAGCCGCTTAAAATCACGTACTTGTCCACCAGCCTACCGATGGTTCGTGTCGTCAGCCGGGATCCTGAGCGATTGATAAAGAACGGCGATCCGTAACCTGCAACCGCGCGCCCTTTCAGCGCCTCACGCCTCTTTGCGAGATATTCTATCGCGGCATCAAGAGCCGGAGTGCCGACCGGAACCACTCGCTCTTTTTTCCCTTTTCCCCGTATCTTCATGAGGCCCGCACCCAAATCCACGTCATCCAGGTTGAGTGCCACCAGCTCACCCGCGCGGATGCCCGATGAATAGAGAAATTCAACAATGGTCCTGTCACGCAGCCCCATCCAATCATCTTTGAAAGGGGCTTTCATAAGAGAAAAGATCTCATCGACGGGCAGGAACGTGGGAAGATATTTTTCCGCCCGCGGTGACTGAACCATCTCAGCCGGGTTGAATTTTACTTTTCCCTCCCGCATGAGATATTTAAAAAAAGACCTCAGGGTCGCGATCTTTCGCGATATGCTCACTTTCCTGACGTTGTTTTTATAGAGAAAGCTCAAAAAAGCCCGGATAACTGAGGGCTCCATATGCATTGCCTTGCTTTTTTCCTCCCTTTCTATGCTCAGATGAAAATCAGCTATAAATTGTCTGAACTGTTTCAGGTCGGTTCTGTAACTCAGTCTCGTGTGCGGAGAAAAATTTCTCTCCAGCTCCATGTATTTTTCGAAATCCTCAATGGCTTTCTCTAAATCATCCATTCGCTTTTCGCATGAAGCAAAAAATAACAGCCACGAAACCAGAGCAGAAAACAGATCAGGTATCTCGCTCTTTACGCGATTTCGTGGCACGCAATTGAAATCAGCAACGCCTTATCCCTGCATAATAACAGCAGCACGAATTGGCAAAATTGTTATCAAAAATCCTCGTGCATCCGTCCCTGAACGTTATCTTCACATACGAAATGCCTCCCAGGATTTGGGAATTCCATTCTTCCACCACCACGCCGAATCCCCATTCCGGGTATTTGAGGTGCATGACTTGATCACCCGACTTGAGATAGAGACGTCTCACCTCTTCCTTCATGATGACATTCCTGTCACATCTTGTACTTCCCGAAGGCTTCCGGAGAAAGATTTTCCAGAAGTTCCTTCAATTTGTCTTTTTTTACATCATCGAGGTTGAGCGTCTTTTTCTCCAAATCAACACTTTTCGATTTCTCTATGACTTTTTCATCGACAAAAATCGGCGCGTCTGCTCTCAAAGCAAGGGCAATCGCGTCACTCGGCCTCGAATCGATCTTCACGCTGACCCCGTTTTTCAAAAGATGGATCACCGCAAAAAAAGTGTTGTCACGAAGGTCATTTATTTCGATCATCGAGACGGTAACATCAAGGCCCTTGATAACGAGATTTAGGAGGTCATGGGTCATGGGCCGGGCGAAGTCGATTTTTTCCAGTTCTGTGGCAATCGCGCTGGCCTCGAATAGCCCGATCCATATGGGAAGCGCTTTGTTCTCACCCATGTCCTTCAAAATCACTATCGGAGTATTGGTGATCGGGTCTATGGTCAAGCCTGCCACCTTCATCTGAATAAGCATTTACAACCTCCTAAACCTGTCCCTCGATGAGTTCCCCTCTCAGGGAATGCAGGTACGCTTCCGTTATTCTGGCCCTGACAGTTTTTCCAACCAAATCTGAATTCCCTCTGAAATTGACGATCCTATTGGATGATGTCCTGCCCATTACATCTTCGCTTGAGTTTTTGCTCCGTCCTTCCACGAGAACTTTCACAACGGAACCTTCCATAGCCTTGTTTTTTTCAAACGTGTATGTTTCCTGCACGGCCTGAAGCTTCATCAGTCGGTCCCTTTTCACTTCTTCAGCCACTTTGTCACCCATCAAAGCGGCTTTCGTACCCGGGCGGTCTGAATACTTGAATGAGAACAGGTTGTCGAAACGCACGGATTCCATGAGGTCCAGCGTTTCATTGAAATCGCGTTCCGTTTCACCTGGAAACCCCACGATCACATCCGATGTGATACTTATGCGCGGGCAGATTTCTTTCAGCCTGGCAATTTTCTCGAAATAATCACGGCTCGAGTAGTGCCTGTTCATTTTCTCAAGAATCCGGTCTGACCCCGACTGCACAGGGAGATGGATGTGCTCACAGAGCGCGTCGACCTCCCCAAAGCATTTAATAATATCCTCCGACAGGTCCCGGGGTTGGGATGTCGTAAACCGCATCCGTTCAATTCCTCTTATCCTTCCGATATCTTTCAACATATTCGAGAAGCCGTAACCGTTCCCGAGGGTTTTGCCGTAGGAATTCACATTTTGTCCGAGCAGCGTTACCTCCTTGATGCCATGATCAGCAAGGGCTTCTATTTCATTCAGAATTTCTACCGCCTTTCTGCTTTCCTCTCTCCCCCTCAGGTAAGGAACCACACAGAAAGCGCAATAATTATCGCATCCCTGCATAACCGTCACATAAGCCTTCACGCATCCGTTATCGGGAAGGGTTAAAACGCCAAGCGATCTTGTCTCGTTGTGGAAGGACGTTTCAACTCTAAACGCTCTTGTCTTCTCAACATCGCGAACAAGTTCCGGAAGTTTGTGAATATTGTGCGTTCCGAAAATAATGTCTATAAAAGGAGCCTTATCCAGAAGTTTTTCTTTCCATTGCTGCGCCAGACATCCGCCCACGCCGATAAGAACATGGGGTCTCGCCTTTTTGAGGTTTCTGAAACGGCCGATCTGGCTGTGAGCTTTCTGCTCGGCCTTTTCACGGATGCTGCAAGTATTAACGATGACCATATCGGCTTTTTCAATATCGTCAGTCTTCCGGTATCCTTCTCCCCTCAATAGCTCCGCCATCTGCTCCGAATCATGGATGTTCATCTGACATCCGAAGGTCTGTATATAGAGGTATTTCATGCCCGACCGCCGCCCCTGATAAACGCTTTTTTACATAAATAATCATTAATATATGGTATATCCATAGTCAACACATTTCTTGATATGTGACGGAACGAACATTCCATTTTACGTAGAGACGGGGTTTATCCCTGCCGTTCGAGTATGTTCGGGAGGGTGCAACACCATTCCTTTCCATCATTATTTTCAAAATATTTCTTATTTTTTACATTTTTTTCTTGCACCATATATTGTATTGTGCTTATTATACACCCCTACATATTGGGTATAGACAGAAATATGCGAGCAAGAATCAATTAAAGGGGGGATTTTTATGCTCACTCAGATCAAAAAAAGGGACGGTCGAACGGTCAAATTTGATGCCGAGAAGATCAGCAATGCCCTTGCGAAAGCCGGGGCTGCCACGGGCGAATTTGACCTGAAGGACGCAAGGAAACTGACCATAAGAGTTCTTACCCTTGCTGCGCGTCTTTTTGAAAACACAGTCGTCACCGTCGAAGAAATTCAGGATATCGTGGAAGAAATCCTCCTTTCATCTCCCTACAGGAAGACGGCAAAAGCTTATATCATTTACCGGGATCAGCATGCAAGGCTGAGGGAGCTTGCCAACAAGATGGAGATAGACCTTGTTGATCAGTACCTCAAGAAGACGGACTGGAAAATCAACGAGAACAGCAATATGGATTATTCTCTCCAGGGTTTGAACAACTATATCTCGTCGGAGCTGAGCAAAATATACTGGCTGAATGAAATATACCCGCCCGAGATCAAAAAGGCCCACACAGACGGAGATTTCCACATTCATGACCTGAGTCTCCTCTCCGTCTATTGCGTCGGATGGGATCTGAATGACCTGCTCCTTGAGGGATTCAAAGGCGCCTCCGGGAAGGTGGAAAGCGGACCCGCAAAGCATCTTCGCAGCGCTCTCGGACAGGTCGTGAATTTCTTTTATACGCTTCAGGGAGAAGCCGCAGGAGCGCAGGCTTTTTCCAATTTCGATACGCTGCTTGCCCCTTTCATCCGATATGACGGCCTGAGCTACAAGGAGATCAAACAGGCCCTGCAGGAGTTTATTTTCAATATTAATGTCCCGACACGGGTGGGATTTCAGACCCCCTTCACCAATGTGACCCTCGATGTCACGGTACCCAGCTATTTCGCCGACAGAGAGGCGATCATCGGAGGTCAGCCGCAAAACACATGCTATCGTGACTTCCAACAGGAGATGGATCTTTTCAACAAGGCATTTCTTGAGGTCATGTCCGAGGGAGATGCAAAGGGACGCGTGTTCACATTCCCCATTCCCACATACAACATCACCCGGAATTTTGACTGGGACAACGTGAACATGAACAATCTCTGGGAGATGACGGCAAAATACGGTGTTCCCTACTTTTCCAATTTTGTCAATTCTGACATGAACCCGGAGGACTCGAGGAGCATGTGCTGCCGTCTGCGCATCGACAACAGGGAACTGGTTTCGAGGGGCGGCGGCCTCTTCGGCTCCAATCCCCAGACCGGTTCCATCGGCGTGATCACGATCAACATGCCCCGGATCGGCCTTGTTTCCAAATCAGAAGAGGATTTCTACGATCGTCTGGGCGGTTTGATGCTGCTGGCGAAGGAAAGCCTGGAAATCAAGAGGAAGGTCCTTGAAAAATTCACGGATGGCAACCTCTATCCTTACACCAAGTATTATCTCAGAAGCGTGAAAGAACGCTTTGACGGTTACTGGAAGAACCACTTTTCAACCATTGGTCTGGTCGGAATGAATGAAGCGTGCCTGAATTTCATGGGTAAAACAATCGGCGATCCGGATGGAAAGATCTTCGCCAAAAAAGTTCTGGACTTCATGAAGTCGCAGCTTATTGCCTACCAGGCAGAGACTGGAAATAATTACAACCTGGAGGCCACGCCCGCCGAAGGCACCTCTTACCGCCTGGCAAGAATCGACAAGGAAAAATATCCCGATATGATCTTCGCAAATGGAAACGGCCACGGCGACACTCCGGCCGACGTTTTCTATACCAATTCAACACAGCTTCCCGTCAACTTCACGGATGATATTTTCGAGGCCCTCGACCTCCAGGACGATATTCAGGTGAAATATACGGGCGGCACCGTATTTCACGGCTTTGTCGGGGAGCGCGTCAACAGCCCCGAAGCCGTTAAATCCTTCGTGCGAAAAATCTGCGAAAATTATCATCTGCCCTATTTCACCTTTACACCCACCTTCAGTGTCTGCACGACCCATGGGTATTTGAGCGGGGAACACGAGTTCTGCCCCCGGTGCTCAACCCCTTGCGAAGTCTTCTCGCGAGTTGTGGGATATCTCCGCCCTGTGAAACAGTGGAACAAGGGAAAGCAGGAAGAGTTTAAATTAAGAAGGGTTTACACCGTTTGATCCCATGAAAATCGGAGCGTTCCAAAGGTTCTCTCTCATCGAGTACCCTGGAAAGATTTCCGCTATCATCTTCTGTCAGGGTTGCAATTTTCGCTGTCCTTACTGCTACAACCGGGAACTGGTGTTGCCGGAATTATTTCAGCCCCTTCTCTTGGAAGAGGACATTCTTGATTTTCTCGCGAAGCGCAGGGGTAAACTCGAGGCCGTGACCATCACGGGCGGAGAACCGGCGCTTCAGCCTGACCTGAATTCATTTATCTCCCGCCTCAAGGGAATGGAGTATCTGGTGAAAGTCGACACGAACGGATCGATCCCGATCGTCGTGGAGGAATGGATCCAATCCCGGCTCGTCGATTACATTGCCATGGATATCAAGGGGCCCCTTGATAAATACGGCGAGATAACCCGGTCCGGTATCGATCCGGATAAGATTTTGCAGAGCATCGGCATACTCATGGCGTCCGGCGTCGATTACGAATTCCGAACCACGGTTGTACAGTCCCTGCTGACCGGCGATGACATCCTGAAAATAGCGCGACTCATCGCCGGCGCAAAACGTTATGCCCTGCAGCGCTTTCTCGCTTCGAAGACCCTGGATGATTCCTTCATGGACAAAAGAACCTTTTCCGATGAAGCATTCGATCTTCTGACGGCGGAAATTCGCCCCTTTGTAAAATCCCTCATTTTGCGCTGATAGAGACTTAGGTTGGAATGAGGAGCCTGAAGCATCTCCACCCGGTTCGGCAAGGACGCACCAAGCGATCATTGAATCCCCTTGCCATGCGAACATGAATCTGATAATCCTCTTTTCGTCAGAAGATTCACGATGTGTTCTTGATGAAAGACCCTCATAAATCTCAGTACAGCGAGAACGTTTTGGCATGATGAAGAAAGATTCCATTGAGAAGGCGAAGGAAGTCCTGCGGATTGAAGCGGAGAGCATTCTTCATCTGATTGACAAGATTGATTCCAATTTCAAACGCGCCGTTGAAACCATTTACAAATGCAAGGGACGGGTGATCGTAACGGGTATCGGCAAGTCGGGCATCATCGGCAAAAAGATAGTGGCCACTCTGACCAGTACCGGGACCCCTGCCCTTTTCCTTCACCCTGTCGAAGGAATGCACGG
>CAYXFF010000036.1:0-11421 GCA_964464185.1 uncultured Syntrophaceae bacterium
CGGGCCAGCCTTGGCATGCCGATCTCATCCAGTTCTCCCCGTTCAAGGTTTTCAAGGATTTCCCTAGCCCTCAAGATGACCTCTTCAGGTACGCCGGCGAGCCCTGCGACCTGGATGCCGTAGCTTCGGCTGGTTCCTCCTTCCAGGATCCTGCGCAGAAAGATAATCCGCTCTCCCCACTCCTTGACGGCGATATTCAGATTTTTTACACCCTCTTTCGTGAGTGAAAGATCTGTGAGCTGGTGATAGTGAGTGGCAAAGAGAGTCCGTGCCTTCAGATGTTCCGCGTCGTGGATGTATTCGGCGACTGCCCAGGCAATGCTCAGACCGTCGAAAGTGCTGGTGCCGCGTCCGACCTCGTCGAGAAGAATCAGGCTCTTTTTCGTGGCGCCCTTCAATATAGAAGCGACCTCGTTCATCTCCACCATGAAAGTGCTTTCACCGCTCGCGAGGCTGTCGGAGGCGCCGACGCGGGTGAAAATCCGGTTCACGACACCGATCCGCGCAGAGGACGCGGGGACAAAACTTCCCATCTGGGCGAGAAGGACAATCAGGGCCACCTGCCGGATGTACGTGGACTTGCCAGCCATGTTGGGACCCGTCAGAATAAGCATCCGCCTGCTGTCGCAGTCGAGATCTGCATCGTTTGGGACGAATCCCTCGGAAAGAGGCATTCTTTCCACAACAGGATGTCTGCCGTCCCTTATCTCAATGATGTCGTCGTCATTCACGTGAGGACAGCAATAGCCGTAGCGCTCGGCAATTTCGGCCAGGGAGACGATGGTGTCGAGATCAGCCAGCAGATCGGCTGAGCGCAGAATCCTGCCGATCTCCCGGGCAACGGCGTTCCTTACTTCGATGAAAAGATCGTACTCCCGCTCCTTCCTTTTCTGTTCGGCATTGAGGACCGTGAACTCATATTCCTTCAACTCCTGGTTGATGTAACGTTCCGCGTTTACGAGAGTCTGTTTGCGGACATAATCCCCCGGAACCAGATGGGTGTTCATTTTTGTAACCTCAATGTAATAACCGAAAACGGAGTTGAAACCGACGCGCAGGGATGAAATGCCTGTTTTTTTCCGTTCCCGTTCCTCGAGGGCTGATATCCACTTTTTTCCATCCCGGCCGATGGAGATAAGCTCATCCAGTTCGGCGTCGTAACCCTCACAGATCATCCCGCCGTCACGAAGGGTGAGAGGGGGATCGTCGGCAATGGACTTTTCGATTAGAGAGGCCACGTCCGGCATCTCGTCAAGTCCGGCGAAAATCGATGATAGAAGGGGGGTGCGAAGATCCGAGAGTCCTTTGCGAACAAAGGGTATGATCTGAAAGGACGCCTTCAAGGCGGCAAGGTCCCTCGCATTGGCGACGCCCATTGAAATCCTGCTGCCGAGCCGCTGCAGATCGGAAATGTCTTTCAGGGATTTGCGCAAATTATCACGAAGCAGGTGGCGGTCTTTGATCTCGCCGATAGCCGCGAGCCTGTCTTTTATCCTGTCGGGATCGACAAGCGGGTAGCGAAGCCACCAGCGAAGCCTCCTTCCGCCCATGGACGTGACGGTTTCGTCGATCACCTTCAGAAGGGATCCCTCTGTCTTATTGTCCCGAAGGGTGATAAAAAGTTCAAGGTTCCTGCGAGCCGTATCGTCGATGATTAGATGCCGATCCGTTTCATGCCAATGGATGCACGCGATGTGGTCCAGATTTTCTTTTTGAGTTTCTTTCACATAGCGAAGGACGGCGCCGGCTGCTGAAACGGCAGCAGGATGTGCGTTTAGATCCATGGCATGAAGAACAGCCTCGGAAAATTGGGCCCGCAGGCATGCTGCTCCTTTGTCCATATCAAAATACTCCACCGGCAGCTCGTTGACAAGACACGAGAAAGACTTTGACGAAAAGGTCTTAAAAAGACGCGTTTTTTTGAAAGCTTCGCCCACGAGGAGTTCCCTGAAATCGCTGGAAAATATTTCGTTCAGCAAGAACTCCGGATCACCCGATTCGGAGACCCTGAATTCGCCCGTTGAGATATCCATAAAAGCCAGTCCGGCAAGGTTTTCCATGACGGAAAAAGCCGCAAGAAAAATATTTTCTTTCGCGGTGAGATTTTCGGCGTCGAGAACAAGACCCGGGGTAACGATGCGGATAACCGCCCGCTTTACGATGCCCTTCGCCTGCCTGGGGTCCTCGATTTGCTCACAGATGGCGACTTTGAATCCTTTTCCGATCAGCTTTGCGATGTAAGGAGAGGCGGCGTGGTAGGGGATACCGCAGAGGGGAACGCTGTCCTCCTTTCCCTTGTTCCGGGATGTCAGGGTGATCTCCAGAACGCGGGAGGCCGTGACGGCATCCTCGAAAAACATTTCATAGAAATCGCCCATGCGGTAAAAAAGAATCGCATCCTTGTGCTTTTCCTTGATCTCAAGATACTGCCGCATGGCGGGGGTCAGGTTTGTCATTCCCAGCGGTCTCCGCGTTTTCTCAGATCAATAAACTCAACCTGTCCCCTTTCACCGATGAGAGAATTCAAGAGCCAACTCAAGATGCTGATAACCAGGGCGCCTAGAATCGCCGGCCAGAATCCACGGATATCAAAACCGGGAATCAAGCCTGAAACCATTTTCAGCAGAAAGGCATTTATGATGAACGTGAAAAGGCCAAGGGAGAGAATGTTGATGGGGAGGGTCAGGAGGATGAGAATGGGCCGCAGGCCGGCATTTAAAATTCCGAGGACGGCTGCCGCGAAAAATGCTGCAAAAAAACCGCTCACATGTATTCCTTCAATGGCGTAAGCGGCCGCGATGATCGATACGGTGAGAATGATCCAGCGGATCAGGATACCTGTCATGCCAAACCTTTCTGTGTCATTTAATGTCCGGTTACAAGAAACAAGCAAAGGAGATACTCTAATAGCTTCATACCTTTACCGGCTGAAATTATCAAGGATCAATTCACTCATTGCAATAAAACATCAACTTTGTATTGAAATTAACGGGCCTTTCAGATAGCTTTCACGAAGAATAATTTCAAGCGAGGAGCGCCCTATGGGGAAGAGCATTACCCGGAAAATTATCGAAAGCCATCTTGTTTCAGGCCGTTATGAGCACGGCAACGAGATAGGCATCAGAATCGACCAGACCCTGACTCAGGACGCGACCGGGACGATGGCCTATCTTCAGTTCGAGGCGATGAATGTGGACCGCGTGAGGACGGAGCTTTCAGTGAGCTATATAGACCACAACACCGTCCAGATCGGTTTTGAGAGTGCCGATGATCACCGGTACCTGCAGACGGTTGCCGCCCGGTACGGCATTTATTTTTCCAGGGCCGGCAACGGCGTTTGTCACCAGGTGCACCTGGAACGGTTCGGAAAGCCGGGGAAGACGCTGCTCGGTTCGGACAGCCATACCCCGACGGGCGGAGGGTTGGGGATGATCGCCATCGGGGCGGGAGGACTGGATGTTGCTCTTGCCATGGGCGGGAGACCCTTTTTTCTGACCTGTCCGAAGGTTGTGAGGATCAACCTGACAGGCAGACTTCACCCCTGGGTTTCGGCGAAGGACGTTATTCTGAGAGTCCTGGAGACCTTTACGAGCAAAGGGAATATGAACAGAGTCTTCGAGTACGGAGGCGATGGGGTCCTCAGTCTTTCGGTGCCTGAGCGGGCCACGATCACCAATATGGGTGCGGAATGCGGCGTGACGACATCTGTTTTCCCCAGCGATGAGGTGACGCGGATGTTTCTGAAGGCGGAAGGCCGGGAGAGCGAATGGGTCCGAATCAAGGCGGACGTGAACGCGGAATATGAAGAAATCGTGGAGATCAATCTCTCGGAAATCGCTCCACTCGCGGCGAGACCGCACAGTCCGGACAACGTCAGCTCGGTTCGCGATGTCGATGGGATTCCAGTGGACCAGGTCTGCATCGGGAGCTGCACCAACGCCTCCTACAGGGACCTTGCCACGGTGGCAGCGATTCTAAAAGGAAAAGTGGCTCATCCCCGTGTGAGTTTTGTCCTTACACCAGGCTCGAAGCAGGTCCTGCAGCATCTTGCGATGGAGGGCTATCTGGCCGACCTCATCGCGGCAGGAGCGAGGATTACGGAAAGCTCATGTGGATTCTGTATAGGGAACAGCCAGAGTCCTCGATCGAACGCCGTTTCCCTGAGGACATCGAACCGGAATTTTTTTGCGAGGTCCGGCACGAAAGACGCTCAGGTCTATCTTGTAAGCGCGGAGACGGCCGCGGCTGCGGTCATTACCGGAAGAATTACAGATCCTCGTGACCTCGGAATGCCCTATCCCCGGGTGAAGATTCCAAGGAGATTCGTGATCGACGACGGAATGATTATTCGTCCACAGGAGACGAAGGATCCGTTATCTGTGCAGATATACAGGGGTCCCAACATCGGCAACCCGCCCGTGAATGTTCCTCTGCCTG
The DNA here is from genome assembly GCA_964464185.1 of uncultured Syntrophaceae bacterium. Classification (GTDB taxonomy): domain Bacteria; phylum Desulfobacterota; class Syntrophia; order Syntrophales; family UBA4778; genus UBA4054. The sequence continues at coordinate 4,438 of CAYXFF010000036.1, forward strand.
TTAAAATAGAGGGCGAAGTGACCATCAAGGTGGGTGACAAGATCACGACGGATCATATCGTGCCAGCAGGTGACAGGATGAAGTATCGATCCAACATCCCGAAATATTCTCAGTTCGTATTCGAAGTTGTGGATAAGACTTTTTCGGAGCGTGCGGCCGGGTTGCGGGATAAAGGAATACAAAACATTATCGTGGCCGGTCTATCCTACGGTCAGGGATCTTCCAGAGAACACGCAGCGATTTGTCCCATGTACCTCGGAGTGAAAGCGGTGATCGCGAAATCCTTTGAAAGGATTCACGCGGCGAATCTGGTCAATTTCGGGATTGTTCCCCTGACCTTCAAGGATGAGAAGAGTTATGACGGGATCGCTCAGGGTGACAGGCTGGAGATAGAAGGCATCCGGAGCGTTCTTGAAGAGAGGGGTGATCTGACGGTGCGCAATATCACGAAAGACACCGCCCATGAAGTCGGTTATGAGCTCACGGACAGGCAGATTGGCATTCTGCTGGCGGGGGGAGCGCTGAACTACAAAGACGGAAGCTGAGACGTTGGGAAGATAAGAGGTTGAGAAAAAAGAATACAATCGAAAATGAATTAAGGGATTGTTTATTACAGAAGGTCAACCGGGTGCTGGATGAAAAAGATCAAGGTGAAGACACCGCTCGTGGAGATGGACGGCGATGAGATGACCCGTGTCATGTGGAACATGGTCAAGGAAAAACTTCTTTTTCCATGGATGGATATAAAAATTGATTATTTCGATTTGCATATCACGCATCGGGATGAGACCCATGACCGGGTTACGGTAGATTCCGCGAAAGCCATCATGAAATACGGCGTGGGCGTCAAGTGTGCCACCATAACGCCGAATCAAGACCGGGTTGTGGAATACCATCTCAAGGAAATGTGGAAAAGCCCCAACGGGACGATTCGGGCCATGCTGGACGGGACCGTTTTCAGGAAACCGATTTTGGTGAGGAATATAAAACCCTTCGTGTCCCCATGGAAGAAACCCATTACCATCGGGAGACACGCCTATGGCGATGTTTACGACAGCGCGGAAATGTATATCCCGGGAGAGGGGAGGGCGGAGATCGTATTCACGCCGTCCGGTGGGTCGCCGCAGCGAAAGCTGATAAAAGAATTCAAGGGTCCCGGGATCATCCAGGGAATTCACAATACGGATGACTCGATCCTGAGTTTCGCCCGGTCTTGTTTCACCTTTGCCCTCGATCAAAAAGTGGATCTGTGGTTCAGCACCAAGGATACGATCTCGAAAACCTATGACGCCCACTTCCGGGACATTTTCGAGAAGGAATATAAGAAAAACTGGAAGAGCCGTTTCAAGGATGCGGGCATCGGTTATTTCTTCACGCTGATCGACGACGCCGTGGCCAGGATCATCAGATCGGAAGGCGGGATGCTCTGGGCCTTGAAGAACTATGACGGGGACGTCATGTCTGACATGGTGGCCTCCGCCTGCGGAAGCCTTGCCATGATGACGTCCGTCCTCGTATCGCCCAGGGGATGGTTCGAGTATGAAGCGGCCCACGGAACGGTGCAGAAGCACTATTACAAACATCTGGCCGGGGAAGAGACCTCTACGAACTCCATGGCGCTCATCTTCGCCTGGACGGGAGGACTTCGCAAGAGGGGAGAGCTGGACGGTACGGGCGATGTCATTCAATTTGCCGAAAAGCTGGAAGCGGCCGCCATTGAAACCATCGAATCGGGAGTCATGACCGGCGACCTTCTCACCGTCGCCGACAAGAACCCGAAGAACAGAAAAGTCAGCACGGAAGCGTTCATTGATGCCATCGCAGAAAATCTCGGGAGAAAGCTCTCCTGAAGAGCAGGGCCGTCAGGGCCTTCCCAATCTTAAAGACATGACCCTGGATGAGATCGAGGCTTTCATTGCCCGCCTTGGAAAGGAGAAATTTCGATCGCGTCAGATCATGAAGTGGCTTTACCGGTTTGGAATCACCTCCTTCGATGAGATGACCGATCTTTCCAAAGACTTCCGGAGAGAGCTGAAGGATCGTTCCAGGATCAGCAGAATCCGGATAGGAAAAATTCAGACCTCGACAGACGGGACGAAAAAGATTCTCTTTCGTCTGGAAGACGATCTTTTAATAGAGAGCGTGCTCATCCCCGGTAAGAAGGACAGAACCCTGTGTGTTTCGACACAAGCGGGATGCCGGATGAACTGCCGCTTCTGCCTGACGGGAAAGTCCGGACTGAAACGCAGCCTTCTGCCTTCCGAGATAACGGATCAGATCACCATGAGCCGCTTTCAGATCCCAGAGGGCAGGGATATCGACAACATCGTTCTCATGGGTATGGGGGAGCCGCTGGACAACTATGAGAACGTGATCAAGGCCATTGGCATCATGACGTCCGATGCGGGCCTCGGCATTTCAAAGAGAAAAATTACCCTTTCCACCTGCGGTCTTGTTCCGATGATCCGGCGGCTGGGAGAGGATGCCTGCGTGAATCTCGCCGTGTCTCTGAATGCAGCGGACGATGATACGAGAAACCGTCTTATGCCGGTGAACCGGTCCTATTCCATTCGGGCCCTTATCGACGTCTGCCGTCAGTATCAAATGCCGAGGCGGAGGCGGATCACCTTCGAATACATTCTCATGGACGGCGTGAATGCGTCGATAGAAGACGCCAGGCGACTCGCGAGGCTTTTAAGAGGGCTGCGGTGCAAGATCAATCTTATCGCCTTCAACGAGTATCCGGGATCGGAATTCAAAACACCGCCGCGAGACACGATAAACGCTTTCAGAAGCTTTCTGATCGCTCAGCAGTTTACGGCGATTCTCAGAGCAAGCAAAGGGGCCGATATTCTGGCGGCCTGCGGGCAGTTGAGCGGAGAAGATATTGGAGCTTGAGGCATGACCCATCCCAAACTGGTTGAATCGATGTCGAGGCCCTCCTTCTATCCCCACGGGCCGGAATCCGTTGAACTCATCCAGACCCACATCTCTTTCATTTTTATCGCCGGCCGGCGGGTCTACAAGGTAAAGAAGGCCGTCGATTTCGGATTTCTGGATTTCACGACTGTGGAGAAACGAAAGCATTACTGCAACGAGGAACTGAGACTGAACCGGAGACTGGCACCGGAAACCTATTTAGAGGTTGTTGAGATCAGCGACAACGGCAGCGGTCATCTTGTTCTCGGGAAGGGCAAAAAGACAGTTGACTATGCCGTGGTGATGGCGAAGCTGCCGCAGGACCGAATGTTGAAAAAACTCATAGCGGAAAAAGCGTTCGATGCTTCAATCATAAAGAACGTTGCACGTAAAGTTGCGGATTTTCACCGGCAGGCCGAAACGGGAGGGAGGATCGACGAAATAGGCGGCGTGGAAACCATCCGCAGAAACCACAAAGAAAACTTTGATCAGACGGAAAAGTACATCGATCGTGTTATCCCGGGATTTCAGTTTCATTTTCTCAAAGCGTACATATTCGATTTCATGGAGAAGCACCACGATCTTCTCTGCAGCAGGGTGAAGGACCACCGAATCAGGGATTGTCACGGGGACCTTCATCTCGATCACATTTGTCTGGCAAACGGCATCATTATTTTTGACTGCATAGAATTTAATGAACGTTTCCGGTATGAGGATGTGGCGGCTGAGGTGGCCTTTCTTGCCATGGACCTGGATTTTAACGGTTACCCGGAACACGGCAACCACTTTGCGAAAGCGTATATCCAATATGCCGGCGATCCCGATATTTCCGTTCTCCTCCCCTTTTACAAATGCTATTACGCTTACGTGCGGGGAAAGGTGACCAGCTTCAGGAGCGATGATCCGGCGGTGAAAAGCGCAGAGAGAGAGAATGCGGCAACCGTCGCTTCGAGGTATTTCGATCTCGCGTACCGTTATGCGGCCCGACTGGAAAGACCGACCCTGATCATCATGGCGGGGCTCATGGGAACGGGGAAAAGCGTTCTGGCCCGAAACCTTGCTTCGCTGCTCGGCGCGGAGACGATACGGACAGACGTTCTGAGAAAGGAGTTGCTTGACATGCAGCCGACGCAGCGCCATCATGAAAACTACGGCGAAGGGATCTATACGGAAGAAATCACCTCGAAGACATACGCCAGGGCTCTTCAATGGGCGGAAGAAAAGCTTCGTTCAGGCCGGTCCGTGATCATCGATGCGTCCTTCAGCAAACGGGAGCATCGCTTGAAGGCGCTGGAGACGGCTTCCGGTCTCGGTGTGGATCATTACATCGTTGAATGCGTCTGTCCAGGCGATGTCGTTCAGCAAAGACTGCGAAACAGAATATCCGATCAAAGCGAAGCCTCGGACGGACGATGGGAAATATTTCAGACTCAGAAAAAGATATTTGATCCGGTCACTGAATTTTCGGAAGACAGACATATCGTGATCGATACGTCCTCGGTTGATCAGAAGGACGTTGCGGGGAGAGCTGTTTGCAGAATAAAGATGGGGCGGAAAAAATGAGCGTCAGCTCTTTTTTGTATCCTTTTTATCTTTTTGCTTTTTGAGATCCTTTTCTTTCTGTTTTTCTTTTTCCGCTTTTTCCGTGGCGAGTTTTTCTATTTCCTCCCTGGCGATGCGCCGCTTCGTTTCTCCAATGAAATAATTTACTTTGTAATCCAGGCCGAGATTCGAATAGTCTCTTGCGACCGTCTCAAAACGCTTTAAAGCAGCTTTGTACTGTTTCATTATGAAGTAAAAGCGGCCCACGTAAAATTCGTTTTCCGCCAGACGCTGACGGCATTCCCGCAGTTTCTGATCCGCCAGGGGAGCAAATTTACTGGCAGGGAATTGGGTGAGAATTCTTTCAAACTCTTTCTTTGCCTTGATGGTTTCGATTTGATCCCGGTCGATGCTCAACATCTGTCTATAGTGGCACATCCCGAGCTGATAGATCACATAGGGGATGTTCGGGTTCGTCGGATGAAGATTAATGAATTCACTGTAGTTCATCTCAGCTTCAGCGAAAAAATCGTCGCTGAAGTATGAATCGGCAATTCCAAGTTCGGCCATGAGAGCATATTTGCTCAAAGGATATTCCTCTTTGACCCTCTGGAACGCCTCAATGGACTTTTGGTATTTTTCTTTCTGATAAAACTCAACCCCCCTCTCATACAAAGCCTCGGGACTGTTGAGTCTCGGTTCGGAACGGCCGAAAAGGGCACATCCGGCGGTGGAAAGCAGAAGCATGAGAGAGAGAGCAAGACCGGCCGCGGTTTTAAAATATTTCAGACGCATCATCATAATACTTTCTTCAGGAGGCCCTCGAGGCGGTCCTTTGAGACCAGGCCGATGATTGTATCCTGCGCTTTGCCGTCCTTGAAAAGAATCAGGGTGGGGATGCTTCTGACCCCATAGGCGGATGCCGTCTTCTGATGATCATCGACATTGATCTTCGCTACTTTGACCTGACCTTTGTATTGCGCGGCAAGTTCATCCAGTACCGGAGCGATGGCACGGCAGGGACCGCACCAGGGCGCCCAGAAATCAACCAGAGCGGGTTTATCTGATTGGAGGACTTCGGTTTCAAAGTTATCATCATCAATGTGAATCAAAGGACTATCATCGCCCATGACGGTCGTTCTCCTTTTCGTCTGTTTATGATCGCGAACGTTTGCCGTGCATTCTGTCACCTATTCAGGATGAAGTCAAATTAAAATGATTTTCGGCCGTTTTGACAGAGCACCATTAATTTGCTATAAGCTCGTCATAATTCATCTTCCGGGGGAGCGATGAAACGTCTGGGCATCATATCCGGCACCCTGTCCCTTAGAGGGAAGGGACTTGTGGAGAATCTTGAATCGAGAATCGTGGAGAATGAATTCGGGCGAGCCCTTGTCCTTATGGGTGAAAGGATTGTTTTTATTCCGAGGCACGGAAACGATCCGAACAGCCATATTCTTCCTCATCGGGTCAACCATCCGGCAAACTTGAAGGCGTTGAAGGATCTTCAGATTCAGGAGGTCATTGCCGTCAATTCCACGGGTTCTTTGAAGAAGCGAATAAAGCCGGGAATGCTTGTCGTTCCGGATGATTTTATCATGCCGGCAGGGGGACCGACCGTTTTTTCTGATCGACCGATTCACATCACGCCCGTATTGAATGAAGAGATACGCCAGAAATGGATGGAGGCGGCGCGGGATTGCGAGATGGATGTTCTGAATGGCGGTGTCTACTGGGAGACGAGAGGCCCACGGCTTGAAACGAAGGCTGAAATCGCGATGATGTCCCAGCATGCCGATGTGGTCGGAATGACCATGGCAAGCGAAGCGGTTATAGCGCAGGAATTGGATATGGCTTATGCGTCCCTGTGCTCCGTGGACAACTATGCCCACGGACTGGAAGAGAAGGAATTGACCATGGAAAAAATTCTCTGGCACGCTCGGAGAAACGCAGAGGCGATCGCAAAAATAATATCAAGATATGTAGAGAGGAGAAAAGGATGAAGTTCTCTAAGCGCGGCGATGGGGGCGAGACAAGTCTTCTTGGAGGGCAAAGGGTTCCAAAGTATGATCTGCGGCCGGAAACTTACGGGACGCTGGACGAGGCCAGCTCTGCGTTAGGAGTGGCCCGGGCCATGACAACAAATCAGAAAATCAAGGAGGTTCTTTTTTCCGTGCAGAAGGATCTTCTGATCCTCGGCGCGGAACTATCGACCCTTCCGGACGATATCGGGAAGCTGGGTAAACGGATCGACGGGATGGATATCCGGAGGATTGAAGAAACCATCGATGAGCTTCAGAAAAATGTCCGGCTGAAAAATGAATTCATTTATCCGGGGGATAACCTGGTGGGAGCTCAGATCGATGTGGGAAGGACGATTATCCGCAGGGCTGAAAGATGGGCCGCAAAGCTCAAAAACGAGGGAATTATTAACAGGGCCGAGATCCATCAATATTTAAACAGGCTGGCGGACATGCTGTTCACGTTGGCACGTTATGCGGAACAGAACGGTTAGTCCGCCTC
>CAYXFF010000036.1:11521-15894 GCA_964464185.1 uncultured Syntrophaceae bacterium
ATCTTGATCTTGAGGGCTTCGCAGGCAGAACACACCTTTATTCTGGCGATGCGGAGCTTCCCGGCAATCTCCCAGGCGGACTTGCAGGGCAGCCGGTTATCGATCAGGGACGCCTGGATAGCATTTTCGAGTTCATTCGACACGGTTTCGGCAGACTTGATGATGCGTGAAATGGGGCTGTAGCCGAAAAGACCCAGCTGGCATCTCGAGATCGCGATTTCAAGACGATCAACGGTGAACCCTACCTCTTCAGGCGTCACTTCCAATTTTTTAGCGATGTCAAAGGCCTGAGCACAGGTCAATTCACGGTCTTTTGCCTTTTCTCGCACGGCTCTGGCGACACGATCATTCATCTTTCGGTCCGGTGAGTGTTTCTGTGAAAAATGGCCAACGTCTTTTTTCATATCAAACCTTCATCTAAAAGGGTTAAAAAAAACATTTTTCAACAGCCTGACTAGTACTTGCTGTAATGAAAAGGCTCGATCGCCGACAGGGCGTCTTCATCGAGCAGCTTGAAACGTTCCCGCTTCAGGATCTGCTCGGTTTTTTCAATCTGGTCCACGTCAATAACAAAAACAGCCGTCTTCCAACTCTCCAGGACGAAACCGTAGGCGTTGTTGATATTGATGTTTTCCTTGAACAGGCACTGGGTCAATTTGTTCAGACCTCCGGGTTTGTCTTCGATGACCACGGCAAAGACTTTCTTCGTGGTCACCATTAAGCCTTCTTTCGACAGGGCCTTCTGCGCCCGCTGAGGGTCGTCCACGATGAGATTGATGACGCCGAAGGTGTCGGATGAGGCGATCGTGGTCGCTCTGATATTGATTTTCTCCCTGGCAAGAATGGCCGTGACACGGGCGAGGCTCCCCGGTTTGTTTTCGGCAAAAACGGACAGCTGATGGGTAATCATATGATCTGCTCCTTTTTCAGTCCTTTCTGTTATCGATGACCCTCTGAGCCTTGCCCTCGCTTCTGGGAAGGGTATTCGGCTCCACGAGTTCCACCTTTGGTGTGATCAGGATATCGCTTCGGAGTTCTTCGACAATCCTGCGCTGAAGGCGCTCAAGGTGAAGAATATCGCCATCGAAGAATTCCTGCTGAACTTCAACCTTGACAATCATGTGATCGTTGAAACCTTCACGCTCAAGAATAATCAGAAAGTTGGTTCCCACGCCTGGGATATCCATGAGCTTTTTCTCAATCTGAATGGGGAAAATGTTCACACCCTTGATGATCATCATGTCATCGGTTCGTCCCTTGATCCTGTCGATTCTCCGGTGGGTGCGGCCGCAGCCGCACGGGCCGGGGATGATTCTCGTGAGGTCCTTGGTTCTGTATCTCAGAATCGGCATTCCTTCCCGCATGAGCGTCGTGAGAACAAGCTCGCCTTCTTCTCCGTCGGGCAGGGGCTTGAGGGTGTCGGGATCGATGATCTCCACCATAAAATGGTCTTCCCAGATGTGGAGACCTGTCTGATGCGGACATTCAAAGGCGACCCCCGGGCCGTTCATTTCCGAAAGGCCGTAGGAATTATAGGCCTTGAATCCGTAAAGCTCCTCGATCTTGAGACGCGTTTTCTCGGAATGGGGCTCGGCGCCGATGAAGGCGATTTTCAATTTCGTATCCTTGCGGGGGTCGACTTTCAAATCCTCAAACACGAGAAAGAGGTGCAGGGCGTAGCTCGGGATGATATGAATGACGGTGGTCTCAAAGTCCTGCATGAGCTGGATCTGTCTTTTGCTGTTGCCCGCGCCGGCGGGGATGACCAGAACGCCGATTTTCTCTGCACCGTAATGAAAACCCAGCCCCCCGGTGAAGAGGCCGTAGGTCATCATATTCTGAAAGACATCGCCTTTTCGAACGCCGGTCATGTACATGCAGCGCGCAACAAGATTCGTCCATTCACGGATATCCCCGGCGGTGTGAAAGATCACCGTGGCTCTTCCCGTTGTGCCTGAAGACGAGTGCAGTCTTACAAGGTCTTCTTTAGGGACCGCAGTAAGGCCGTATGGCCATTGATCGCGAAGATCATCCTTTGTTGTCGGAGGAATATTTTCAATGTCTTTTATGGAACTGAAAAGGTCCAGGTTCATGGACGCTTCTTTGAAGCGCTTCCCGTAAAATGAAGACGCCTCCGCTCTCTTGAGCGTCTCTTTGAGCCGCAGGATCTGGAGCGACTCAAGCTCCGAACGAGGCATGGTTTCGATGTCTTTTTCCCAGAACATTCCTGATTCATACCCCCGATTGTTTTGCTCAATTTCTACAACCCCGCAGAGAATATATCAAGTTAAATTTCATCAGGGTAATGTGCTTGACAGGGTATCTTCTTGCAGTATAATTCTAAAACCCTTCAGGTGACCGGTGATCGCAAACACCGGGGAGAGGAGAAATCGACGATGCAGGATTTTATATTTGAGAATCCCACGAAAATCCTTTTCGGTCAGGGAACCATTGCCAGAATCGGTCAGGAGGCAAGGAGATTCGGAGAAACGGTTCTTCTGGTTTACGGTCAGGGAAGCATCAAAAGAAATGGGATCTACGACCAGGTTCATGCATCTCTGAGAGAATCCGGGATGAACATTCTGGAGCTGGGCGGTGTCAAGTCCAACCCCGTTCTTACACTGGCCTTAAAAGGGATTGAACTCGCAAAACGGGGGAATGTAGAGGTTGTTCTTGCGGTCGGCGGAGGCAGCGTGATTGATACCGCGAAAACGATCGCTGCCGGCGTGAAGGCTGATCACGACGTATGGGAATTTTTCACCCGAAAGAAAAACATTCAGGACGCCCTGCCGGTTTTGACGGTACTGACCATTTCGGCAAGCGCATCGGAGATGAACGCCGCCGCCGTGATCACGCGGGAGGAAGAGGCCAGGAAATACAGCGCCCGCTCACCCTTTCTGCAGCCCCGAACCTCTATCCTAGATCCCACGGTTCTCTATACCCTGACGCCCGCCTACACGGCCTACAGCGCTGTCGATGCTATCACCCATGCCCTTGAAGGATATTTCAACAATACGGAACCGGAAGACAGCACGCTTCAGGACAGAATGGTTGAAGGGCTCATGAAGACCATCATGGAAAATACGGAAGCCGTTCTCAAAAACCCGAAGGATTATAACGGAAGGGCGAACATGATGTGGGCCGTGACGCTTGCTTTCAACGGTCTCACCACGGCGGGAATGGGAACGGTCAGCTTTCCCGCACACATGATCAGCCACGCTCTGAGCGCTCTTTATGATACCCCTCATGGGGCGTCTCTCTCCATCGTTTTACCCGGGTGGATGTCCCATTTCCTCGCTCGTAATCCGCGAAAATACGCGAGACTTGCCCGGCAAGTATTTGGCGTGAAGGAAACAGACGATAGAAGGGCAGCAGAGGAAAGCGTGAAGATGCTCAAATCATGGTTCGCCTCCATTGGAGCTCCCACGTCTTTTCGTGCAGGAGGAATACCCGAAACGGATATTGATAAACTCGCCGGCAACGCATTCGGTCTTGCGCAGACATGGGGGCTAAGGGATTATACAAAAGACGTGATTGCCGATATCTTAAAACTTTGCAGGTGATTCAGGTATGGGGGTTAAAGGGATAGATAGAGTTGCGGAGATGACAGGGATTATACTTTCCGGTGGCAAGAGCAGGCGCATGGGAGAAAACAAGGCCTTCCTCAAGGTGCAGGGAGAGCGTCTCATAGACAGGACGGTGCGTATCTTCAAGGGCATATTCGAAGAAGTCGTTGTCGTGACGAATGATCCCCTGGCCTATCTTGATCACGATGTGATGATTGTAACGGACATTGTTTCAGGGAAAGGCCCCCTTGGAGGAATTTACACGGGACTTTTCTTTTCATCCTCTCCATGCTCTTTCGTTGCGGCATGCGACATGCCTTTTATGAATGAGGCATTTATAAAATTCATGATGGAGAAGGCGGGGGGATACGATATCGTCGTGCCGGAGACAACGGATGGATTGCAGCCCCTTCACGCTGTTTATTCCCGGAAATGCTTAAAAGGAATTGTTGAGCTTATCGAGGAAGATCAATTCAAGATAGCAGGATTGTACAGGAGATTCAGGACACTCAAAATTTACCGGGACGAGATCCTTCCTTATGACCCTGAACATCTTATTTTTTCCAATATGAACTCCCCTGACGATTTAAGAAAATATACCTCCAAATAAAGCTTGATGAACGAATATTTTGTTTGACAATTGCCGACTTAATTGTTTAGTCTGCACACAATTTGCCGACCCGGAACAAGGCGCGGTCGGAGTGATCATTTATGAAATGGTAAGGAGGTGCCCATGTCGGAGAATAAAGTCATGAATCGTTGGTATGTGGTTATTGGAGCAATTCTAATTCAATTGTGTCTCGGCGC
>CAYXFF010000037.1:0-15842 GCA_964464185.1 uncultured Syntrophaceae bacterium
GCCCCCGACCTCCTGAAGATCGGACCGGCCGGCCAGAACATGAGGTTTGTCCCCGCCGCCACAAAAGGAAGCTGGATGCTGCTCTTCTCAAAGACATAGGAGAGAAGGAGATAATCGATGTGGCTCCTGTGACAGGGCACGATGACGTAAGGCATGCGCTTGGAAATGTCCTTCACCCGGGCGAGACCCTCCTTGTCCAGAACCACTCCGTCGTAAATGTTGTTCCACAGCCAGGACAGGATTTTCTCCCATACATCAATATAGAAATCCTTATAGTCGGCGGCGATCTCTCTCAGGTATCTCCTGGCTTCCTTGAATACCAGCTTGAAATCCTTCTTCTCCGCCATCGCCTGTTCTTCCATGGCCTTGACGAGATAGGCGTCCCTAAGAACGGTCACGATGATCTCCTCCCTCGATTTCAGCACGGGGCCGACGATCGCCCTTTTTTCTTCATTGATCCGATCGATGAGTTCCCTTCGCAAGTTGTAAGAGATGTTCTCGTGGGATCGTGCGTTCGAATTTTCAAGCTGCTCCGAAAGGTTGACCGGCCTCGCCAGAATCACGGAGGCTTTTTTTGAATAACGGAAGAAGGTGATGACTCTCCTCAGGGGATCCGGGTTTTCCACCTGGCCGAAAAGAATTTCTTCGATGGTCTTTTCCTTCTTTTCTCTTCTCTTGCCGTATGAAAAGACCACGGGCACGATGAAGATGGGAATATCCATCTCCTTCTGGGCGTGAATGAGCTGGACGATAGGATCCTTGACGTAGGGACTCCCCAGAAATTCTGAATCGCGGAGATAAACGAGGGAGATCTTCCTGCCCATCGCTAACCGCTTGAGGTACTCTGTCTTGAAGGGATTGAGACTGTTCTTCTTGAAGATCAAATTGAACAAGCGGGAAAAAACGCACGTGAAAGCCGCTGCAAAAGGCTGCCATAAAACCATGTTCATGGCATGACAATACACCGGAATGGGAACGCCTTTTCTCGTGAGGACATTCCTGAGGATAAGGGCGTTCAACTGGCTCGCGTTTTTCTGGGCAAATACCACGACCCCTTTCGTGGAAAGATTTTTCAGCTCTTCGACGGTTTCCTCCGCCAGTTCGACCCTCGACAGCACGCCCTCCAGGAAACGGCTCAGGGAAAACCGACTGGAATCGTAAAGGGACCCTCCGTAGCACTCTATCGTTTCAGATCTTCTTGACTTCTTTTCCAATGTCATGATCTTTTCTTTCCTGTCATTGCAAGTCCGCCTCAAGCGAAAGCGTCATCCCTATGCTGAACCGCGATTGCTTCGTGGAATTTATCCTGAACCTATCGAAGGACTCACCATGGCGGTTCTCTTCGCCGGGTCTGAGAAAATCTTTACCACGTCTAACCGGAAAAATCTTCCGGGAAGCGCCGGATCATGTAGTCCCGGACATGCTGCTCGATCTCTTCCGCCGTGGTAAAGACCAGGACGCTGTCCAGAAGCGCCTTCGATTCTTCCAGGGTTGCCTCTCGCACGATCTTTTTCACCCGGGGGATCGCGAGGGGGTTCATGCTCAGTTCATCGAGACCAAAACCGAGAAGAATGAGGGTATAGGCCGGCTCGCCCGCCATCTCCCCGCACATGGCCACCCGGATGCCCGCCCGGTGAGCGGCTTCCACGACCATCTTGATCAGTCTCAGAATGGCGGGATGAAGCGGGTCATAGAGATAGGTCACCCGCTCGTTGACCCTGTCGATCGCCAGGGTGTACTGAATGAGATCGTTCGTCCCGATGCTGAAAAAGTCCACTTCCTTCGCCAGGGAATCGGCAATCACCACGGCGGACGGCACCTCGATCATGATGCCGAGCTCGATATCTTTGCCCACGGGAATATCGCGCCGAAGCAGGTCCTCTTTGACCTCGCTGAAGATTTTCTTCACCTGGCGGATCTCTTCCAGGGCCGAGATCATGGGAAAGAGAATCCTCGTCTTTCCGTAGGCGCTGGCCCTGAGAATCGCCCTGAGCTGCACCTTGAAAAGCTCCACCTCCTGCAGGCAGAATCGTATGGCCCTCAACCCCATGACGGGATTCATCTCCTTGGCCAGCTTTGGATCGGAAATGAATTTGTCACCACCGAGATCGAAGGTTCGGATGGTGGACCATCGGATTCCCTGCCCCTCTATGACGTGCTTGTAGTTGGAAAAATGTTCCTCCTCCGTGGGGAGCTGTTCCTTGTTGATGTAGATGAACTCCGTCCGGTAGAGCCCGATGCCCTCCGCACCGTGCATGATCGCCGAAGGAATTTCCTCCACGAACTCGATATTGGCGCCTATTTCAATCTTGTGATGGTCCAGGGTCACGGCGGGGAGTTTCGCCTCCCTCAAGAGATCCTCTTCCAGGATCTCGTAGTGCCTCTTTTTTTCCTCATAGCGTTTCAGGACTTCAGGCTCCGGATTGATGATGATGAAGCCGTCGCAGCCGTCAACGATCACGGTATCATTGGAACGGATCTCACGGGTGACCCGCTCCAGGCCTACCACAGCCGGGATCCCTATGGACCGGGCCACAATGGCCGTGTGGGAGGTCTTCCCCCCGATATCCGTGGCAAACCCGAGGATATTCTCCATCTTCATCTGAACCGTGTCGGCCGGTGAAAAGTCCCTTGAAATAAGGATGGCGGCTTCGCCCACATCCGAAATGCGGATCTGATCTTTTCCGATGAGGTTTCGCAGGATTCTCTGCCCCACATATTCCACGTCGCTGAACCGCGCTTTCAGATACTCGTCTTCGATCTTCTCGAAAATTTCACGGTACCTCTCCATCGTCAGATTCATGGCCGATTCGGCATTGATCCTCTTTTCCTTGATGTTGTTTATGGTGTTGTAAATGAGCTTCTTGTCCCTGAGCATCATGATGTGAACATCGATGATAAAGAGAGGCTCCACGCCTTCCCGGTCACTGATCTTTTTCTTGATGGCCGCAAGCTGGCGCCTCGAGTCTCTGAGGGCCTTTTCAAACCTCGCGATCTCTTCCCAGACCTGTGCTTCGTCCCGAAGCTGATAATAGGGCACGTTGGCAATCGCATCTTCAAGCACGTAAGCCCTGCCCGTCGCTATACCCGGAGAAACACCAATCCCCTTCAGCACGATCGTTTTCCCTGGTTCTTTCTCTCGCATTAATTTTCTCCGAATTTGTTTTCGATGAGCCTTCCAAGCTCTTCAACGGCTTCCTCCGCGTCGATTCCTTCCGCCCGGATAATGATTCTGCTGCCTTTTGGACAGCCGAGCGTCAGGATGCCGAGGATGCTCTTCGCGTTGACTTTGCTTCCATTCTTTTCAAGGCATATCTTCGCCCTGTATCTGTTTGATACTTCCACGATCATGGCAGCGGACCGCGCGTGAATACCGAGTTCGTTTGTGATGGTAAAGGTCTTTATGAAGTTCATAGCAAGCCCATGACAAGAATAAGGGTGGATACGCCATAGAGGATGCTTAAAACGGACACACCTCTTTTGACCATCCAGAAACAGATCAGAATAACGACCAGCATGACGCCCTTTTTTACGATCTCAGGATGATCAACCAAGGGGAAGAACGAAAGGCTGGCTGCAACCCATGCCAGCAATCCAAGAACAACGACGGACATCCACCGGATCAGCCTGGATACGCGGGGGAGGTTCATGTCCCGGATAAAATCGACGCCGTCCTTGCCCTTTCTGTAACCTTCCAGAAATCCCTTCAGACGGATCCACAGATGAAGCGGATTATAGATGATAAGGAGGATGAGGCCGGACACGAGGAAACCCTTCAGGGCAAGCAGAACACCCACGATACCCGCGAAGGGTTTCAGAGAGCTCCAGAACAGGGAGTCTCCCATGGCCGCATAGGGTGCCATGAGTGCGTTCTTCAAATGATCCGCCTCCGCGCAGTTTCCGTCCCTGTAAAGGTCTTCCTCCAGTCTCATGACGGATCCGATGATGGGTCCCGACATGTACGGGTTGGTGTTGAATGACTGAAGATGCCTTGAGAGCATTCGGGACTTCTCTTCGCGGTTCCCACCCAGAAACCGGATGGAGGGAATCATGGCAAACACAAATCCGAGATTCTGCATTCTCCAGAAATTCCAGGTCGACTGAATAAAGAGGGACCTCAAAAAAGCACTCGTCAATCTTCTTCGGACTTCCCCTTGCTCCATGGACCGAACCCGTTCAAGTATTTTAAATCATAAGTAGATAACATGATTGGCACCCTAAGTCAATCATCCGGGTCGGGCATGTTCATGCAGCATGATAATGTCGCCGGTTCAGGCATATTCATTGATACCGTCATTTTTTTCTTGACAGAATATTTATTTTCTGTATGATGCAGCGTTCGATTAAGGGTTATCAAAGCGGCGTCTTTCGCGGCCCGGAATTCGGGGATAGACGCCTTTTTTTAGAATGGATGACAAAATAATACACAAGGGGGTGATTCCAATGGTTTGTCAAACGGTAAAAGCGGGAGTTGAGTGCGCCTTCATGACGAAAAAGGGTTGTGGGTTCAACGGGGGCAGCTGTTACACGGTCATCGAAAAATGCGAAGGATGCAACAAAATCATCGAGAGCGCTTCGGGTAAGTTTTGCAGGGTGTATCCGGATCCGACGGCCAAATGGTCGGTGGGCGGCTGCCCGACAGCGTCGCACGTGAAGAAAGCGAAAGAAGAGGCGTCTCAGAAGCTCAATCCGATCAAGGCTTCAAAGCGCTCGCAGAAACACTAAGGAAAAAACGCCTCTCTAAAACTCAGTGCCTGATCATCGAAATAAAGGCCGGTTGAAGGATGTTCCTTTAACCGGCCTCTTCATTTTCCTGTTGGGGCATCCGGATCAACGGATAAAGTCTTTGAGCTCCAGCAATTCCTTTCTTATTTTCAACAGAAGGTCCCGGTAATCTCTTTGGGCTTCTCCATCTTTTTCCCGCTTCATTTCCAGGAGCCGCTTCCGGGCTCCGGCAATGGTGAAACCCTCTTCATAGAGGAGCGTCCTGATCATCAGGAGCTCTTCCAAATCCTTTTTCCTGTAAAGGCGCTGATCGGCGCTGGTTCGAACGGGCTTGACGGTTTTGAATTCCGATTCCCAGTACCGAACCACATAGGGCTCCACCTGGAGTATCTTGCTCACCTCGCCGATACGAAAGAAGTTCTTGTCGGGAATCGTCTCATCCATACCGTCATTCCCCGCACAAAAGACCTGAACGCATCGTTTGCCGGAATTAAAGCCGCTCTCAGCCGCGAACCGGAAACAGGATCCGCGGCAAAGCTCGATCGGACTGTATTCAAATGATAAATGAATAAAGACCCGTTACTTCTTATTGAGAGCTTTTCGGAGAACCTGGCTCGATTTAAACGTTAAAACCTTTCTCGGGGAGATCTCAATCTCACTGCCCGTCTGGGGGTTTCTTCCCCTCCGCGCCTTCTTCTCTTTCACGACAAAGTTTCCGAAACCGGAGATCTTGATTTTCTCGCCTTTTTCAAGCTCCTCCTTCATGATGTCAAAAACCGATTCCACTATACGCGCGGCATCTTTCTTGGAAAATCCCAGCTTGTCGTAAACATTCTGAATAATATCGATCTTCGTCATCTCGTCCCTCCTGATTTCTGATTAGTCCTGTTCTCCCCTTACCCTTGCCCCCGTCACCCCCGCTATCCTCTCTACAATCCTGCCGTGAACCCGGCCGACCTCTTCGTCCGTTAACGTCCTCCCGGCGGAACGATAGGTGAATCTCAAAGCAATGCTTTTCATGTTTTCGGGGATGCTTTTACCTATGTATACATCAAAAATTTCTATTTTTTCAAGTAATTCTTCCTTCTCGGCGCGGGCCAGATTCAGAATCCCCTCCACCTCCACATCCCGGCCGATCAGGAAAGCAACGTCCCTGGAACTCGAAGGAAATTTCTGGATGTCGCGGGTGATCACGTCATCGGAAAATTGCCCGGCAAGAATATCAAAATCGATCTCGAAGACAACGGCCCGGCGCTTCAGATCCATCCTTTCCAGCACGTCGGGATGTACCTCGCCCAAAACACCCGCTTCCCGGTCACCTGCGTATATCCTGCAGGCCCGTCCGGGATGAAGGCATGTCACATCCATGGCGGACCTGAAGCTCACGTCCGCGATATTCAAGGCACGGAAGAGATTTTCAACACAACCCTTGAGATCGTAAAAATCGGACTGCAAACCCTTGGAATGCCAGAGATTGTCATATCGTGCCCCCGTGATCAGGGCACCGATCTTTTCCTGTTCCCTCGGCAGGATACCTTCTTCCGTGTCAGCGATGAACGTCTTCCCCTTCTCAAAATACTTCAGGTCAAAACAGCCATTATTCACATTGGTCTTCATCGTCTGGAGGAGACCGTAGAGCAGGGTTGTCCTCATCACAGACTGGTCCTCCGTAAGGGGATTCATGATCCGGACGAATCGTCTCCGCTCATCATCCTTCTGGAATCCGAGGACATCCGCGGACGCGGGTGTTGTGAAACTGTAGTTGATCGCTTCTGAAAAACCGCATCCACTGAAAAAGGTTTTGACCCGCTCCTCAAGAATCTTCCTCCTGTCCTTCACGTCCGTCTGCACCGGGATGGGCGGGATGGATTCAGGAATGTTCCCGTAACCCCGAAGCCGCGCGATCTCCTCGATAAGGTCTATCTCCCGGGAGATGTCCACCCTGAAGGTCGGCGGCGTGACCCGGAAATCCCTGCCCGACCTTTCCACCGACATTTCCAGGTTTTTGAGAACTTTCTTTATATCTCCGGCCTGAACCGCCAAGCCCAGAATTTTCTTTACTCTTGAAACCCGGAGGGGAATATCCTTCGATGACATGATTTTCCTGGGATAGTTGTCAATGCGGTTCCTGCAGATTTTTCCACCCGCCGTCTCGACGACAAGCTGCGCGGCCCGGTCAAGCGCCCGGAGGACGCCCTCGGGATCGATCCCTCGCTCGAAGCGGAAGGCCGCATCCGTGCTCATTCCCAGCGCCCTGGCCGTTTTGCGGATCGAGGCGGGATTGAAATAAGCGCTTTCAAGGAGAACGGTTTCCGTGTCGTCCTGGATCTCGGAATTCAGGCCTCCCATGATCCCGGCAATGGCCACGGGCTTGACCCCGTCACAGATCATGAGGGTGTCGGCTTTCAGCAGCCTCGACTTGCCGTCCAGGGATATGAATTCTTCCTGATCGCGCGCGCCCCGGACGACAATACGCCCCTCCTCCAGGTAACGAAAATCAAAGGCATGGAGGGGCTGGCCAAATTCCATCATGACAAAATTCGTTACATCCACCACATTGCTGATCGGTCTCAGACCGACGGCCTCGAGTCTGATCCTCATCCACTGGGGCGAAGGTCCTGTCCGGACTCCCTTGATGGCCCGTGCGGCATACCTCGGGCAAAGATCAGGATGGATAATGTCGACCGATGTGACACTCTGGATGTCCTCTTCGGTCTCCTTGAAAGAGATCTGCGGATAGCGGATTTTTTTCCCCGTGATGGCCGCCACTTCCCGCGCGATTCCTATGATACTGAAACAATCGGAGCGGTTCGGCGTCACACCCACATCCAAAACGGTGTCCTCGAGGCCAAGGGCTGAAACAAGGTCTTCGCCCAGGGGAAGTTTTTGAGAAAGGATCATGATGCCCGACGCGTCGGGACCGATGCCCATTTCCTCTTCAGAACAGAGCATCCCTTCGGACTGCTCCCCCCTGATCCGGGTGCTCTTGATCGTGTAGCCGCCGGGCAGAGAGGCCTCCACTTTGGCCAATGGAACCGTGTCGCCCGCATGGATGTTCTGCGCGCCGCAGACCACGGGATACGTCCGGTCGCCCGTGGTGACGTCGCAGAGGGAAAGCTTGTCGGCGTTCGGATGCGGCCGGATATCGAGAATCTTCGCGACGACAATGTCCTTGAAGTCGGGGCGGACGTCCCTGATCGCGTCCACTTCCAGCCCGGCCATGGTCAGCCGGTCCGCGAGTTCCTGTGGACTCAAATCGATATCCACATAATCCTTCAGCCATCTGAGACTGACAAGCATAAAAGATCCTTCAATTCTTCAATAGGGTCATCTTGATGTCGTGACGTTAAAACTGTTCCAGAAACCTCTGGTCATTCTCGAAAAACAAGCGGATGTCGGAGATGCCGTACTTCAGCATAGCGATTCTTTCCACCCCGAGACCGAAGGCAAAACCAGTGAATTCTTCGAAGTCATAACCCACGGCCTTGAATACTTCCGGATCCACCATGCCGGAGCCGAGGATCTCCAGCCAGCCGCTCTGGCCGCAGACCCGGCAGCCTGAACCGCCGCACATGACGCACTGGATATCCACTTCGGCGCTCGGCTCCGTGAAGGGGAAGAAACTGGGACGGAACCGCAGGGCCGTGGAGGCCCCGAAAACCTGATGAACGAAATACGTGAGAACCCCCTTAAGATCCCCGAAGGAAACGCCTCTGTCCACCAGCAGTCCCTCCACCTGGTGGAACATGGGGGTATGGGATACATCGGAATCTCGGCGATAGACTTTTCCGGGAGAGATAACCCTGACGGGCGGCGCCATCTTTTCCATGACTCTCACCTGCACGGGCGAGGTATGGGTGCGGAGAACGACGTTATCGGACACATAAAGCGTGTCCTGCATGTCTCTCGCGGGATGGTCCCTGGGAATATTGAGAGCCTCGAAGTTGTAGTAATCGAGTTCGACTTCCGGACCCTCGGCTATGGAAAAACCGAGGGATGAAAACACGTCACAGATCTCACGGGAGATCCGGGTAATGGGGTGAATCTTTCCATACTTCAACCCGCGGCCCGGCAGCGTCACGTCTATTCTCTCGACCAGGAGGGTTTCATCCTTCCCGGCTGATGCGAGGCGCTGCAAGGCTTCTTCGATCTTTTCGGAGAGTTCCTCCTTGATCTCGTTGGTGAGTTTCCCAAGAACAGGTCTGTCGCCGGGACTCGCATCCCCCAGCTTTCTCAGGAGTGACGTGAGAAGGCCTTTCCTCCCCAGATATTTCGTTCTGATCACGAGAAACCCGTCCCTTGTTTTCGCGGAGTTCAGTTCCTCCTCCGCATTGCGCCGGAGTCTCTCGAGTTCGTCCCTCATACCCGCTGCTCACCCGTGGCCGCGACGACAATCTGTGAGAAACCTCTGGAGTCATTGACAGCAATATCGGCCAGGACCTTGCGGTCTATCTTTATCCCGGTCTTCTTCATGCCGTCGATCAACCGGCTGTAGGTCACGTTATTCAGACGGGCGGCGGCATTGATCCTGGCGATCCAGAGTTTCCGGAAATCTCTCTTCCGGGCCCGCCTGTCACGAAAGGCAAATTTCAATGCCCGGTCGACAGCCTCTGTCGCCACCGTGTACAGTCGCCCCCTGGCGCCAAAATATCCCTTCGCCATCTTCAGGATTTTTCTCCGTTTCTTTCTGCCTGTGATGCTCCTTTTAACTCTTGGCATGTCTCTATCTCCCGATAAAATAATAAATCCGGAATTTCAGGATCTGACCCCAAAGGATCATCATCGTTGAATTCAGGATTCCGTTTTCCTGTTTCTTTTTCTATAAATAGGGAATGAGCCTTTTGATTCCCGGCGCGTCCCTGTCATCCAGCAAGGCCGATTTTCTCAGGTTTCTCTTCCTCTTGGCTGTCTTGCTCGTCAAAATGTGACTATGAAAGGCTTTTCGCCTCTTGACCTTGCCTGTCCCTGTCAACTTGAAGCGCTTCGCTGCGCCCCGATGTGTTTTCATTTTTGGCATGACTTCAATACTCCGTTCGTTGATCTTTATTTCTTCGGTGCCACGATCATGACCATGTTTCTTCCTTCCAGCTTCGGGTGCTGATCAATGACACAGCTTTCTTCCAGCTCGCTTAAAATCCCATCCATGATCCTTCTTCCAATGTCGGTATAGGCGATTTCCCGCCCGCGGAACATCATGGTCACCTTGACCTTGTTGTTTTCCTCCAGAAATCTTTTGATATGGCGAAGCTTGACCTGTAAATCGTGTTCCTCCGTCTTCGGCCTCAACCGGATCTCCTTCAGTTGAATCGTGGCCTGATGTTTCTTTGCCACCTGAAGTTTCTTGCTCTGCTGGTACCGGAACTTGCCATAATCCATCACCCTGCAGACAGGCGGTGACGAGTTCGGAGCCACCTCAACAAGATCCATACCTGCCTCACCGGCTTCCCGCAAGGCCTCCTGGAGAGTCAGGATCCCCAGTTGCTTTCCCTCAGAATCAATGACCCGCACACTGGCGGCCTTGATTTCCCTGTTCACTCTTAAATCCTTAGCGATGAGTCACCTCCTCAAATTCAGGCACTGGGCACTAGGCGCAAGGCTTTGGGAAAAAAAACAGGAATCATGACGAATTTTTTTGATCCTCCCCAATGCCTGATACCCAATGTCTAATGCCCGTGTTTATTCGTATCTGCTGCATTTTTCCCTGACCAGGGATATGAATTCGTCCGGACCCATGGGACCCAGATTCTTCCCATCTCTCTGCCTCGGAGAGACCTTGGAGGATTCGACCTCCTTGTCGCCGATCACCAGCATGAAGGGGACCTTCTGCATCTGGGCTTCCCTGATCTTGTATCCCAGCTTCTCATTTCTGAAGTCCCTTTCCACCCGGACACCGGCATCGAGAAGCTGAAGGTACACGTTTTCCCCATAAGGAATCTGATTGTCCGTAACGGTCATCAGGACCGCCTGAACCGGCGAGAGCCAGAGAGGAAAGGCTCCGGCGTAGTGTTCGATCAGGACCCCCATGAAACGCTCAATGGCGCCCAGGATGACGCGATGAAGCATCACGGGCCGGTGCTTCTCCCCGTCGGGACCTATATAGCTGAGATCAAATCGCTCCGGCAAGGTAAAATCGCACTGGATCGTGGCGCACTGCCATTTTCTTTTCAGGGCGTCCTTCAGCTTGAAGTCGATCTTGGGACCGTAAAAGGCTCCGTCACCGACATTCACCTCATAGGCCATTCGGCTGTCTTTCAGCGACGCTTCCAAGGCGGCGGTGGCCATGTTCCAGTCCTCATCGGAACCGATGGATTTTTCCGGTCTCGTGCTCAGCTCGACTTCGTAATCAAAACCGAAGATCTTCATGGCATATCCGACAAAATCGGCAATAGCGCGAATTTCAGAATTCAGCTGATCCGGCGTGCACAGGATATGGGCGTCGTCCTGAGTGAACTGGCGGACGCGGAGCAGTCCGTGCAGAACCCCCGTTTTTTCATGCCGGTGCACCGTTCCCAGCTCGAAGTACCGGAGAGGAAGGTCCCGGTAGCTTCGGATCTTTGACTTGTAAATCATCATGTGGGCGATGCAGTTCATGGGTTTGATCCCGTAAAGCTGTCCCTCCACTTCGGTGAAATACATGAATTCACGGTAATGGTCGAAGTGCCCCGATTTCTTCCAGAGATCTCCCCGCAGGATCTGGGGACCCTGGACGATGTCATAACCGCGCTTGAGATGTTCCTTTCTTTCCCAGTCTTCGATGATCGTCCGGAGCAAAGCCCCTTTCGGGTGAAAAATCACGAGGCCCGGCCCCACCTCATCGTTGATCTGAAAGAGATCCAGTTCCTTCCCCAGCCTCCGGTGGTCGCGCCTCTTTGCCTCCTCCAGGAAATTCAGATACTCCTTGAGCTCCTTCTCCGTGGCGAAGCCCGTCCCGTAGATCCTCTGGAGCATCTTGTTCTTCTCATCCCCGCGCCAGTATGCCCCCGCCACATTCATGAGCTTGAAGGCCTTGATCATTTTTGTGGAAGGAATATGGGGACCACGGCACAGGTCCACGTATTCACCATCTATGTACAGGCTTACTTCCTTCACATCCTCCGGCAGGTCATTCAGAAGTTCAACCTTGTAAGACTCTCCCTTCTTCCTGAAAAGCTCGACGGCCTCCTCTCTGGAAACTTCCCTGCGGATAAAGGGGAGATCGGCGGCCACGATGTCCCACATTTTTTTTTCGATTTTTTGAAGGTCTTCCAGCGTGAAGGTCTCGCTGTAATCAAAATCGTAATAAAAACCGTCTTCGATGGAGGGCCCTATGCTGACCTTCACGCCCTGGAAAGACTCCTGGACGGCCTGGGCCATCACATGCGAGATGCTGTGCCTCAAGATGTCAAGCCCCTCTCTGGATCCGATTTCGATGGGCTCCAGGTCGGCATCTTTTTCCACGCGGAAACTCAGATCCACCTTGACGCCATTCACCTTTGCCGCCACCGCGGATTTGAGCGATGCTTTCTTCCAGTTTGTCAGAATATCCCTGACGGCTATACCCGATTCGTGGGTCGCTGAAGAACCATCCGGCAAATGAATCTTGATCTCGCTCATGGCATCTTTCCTGTCCCATTATATCGCCGCGATTAAAGAAAGGGCATCATCCGGTAATTTCATGCTGATGCCCTTGCCTAAACGCCCGATCAGGTTTTTAAATGGTAGGCACGCAGGGATTTGAACCCTGGACATCCACCGCGTCAGGATGGCGCTCTCCCCCTGAGCTACGTGCCTACAGTTTTACACTCTCAAAACGGGGCTATTAGCTAACAATAAAAAGACGTTATGTCAAGCGAAATATCAACGTCTCGCCCCGGAAGAAGTGTTGTTCATCATCTTGAAACCGATGACAATATAGTTGAGACCCGAGGCAATGGTAAAAAAAGCGGTCAGCCAGTAAATCATGTCGTCTATTGTATGAATGCTGAAGTCAATCGATAAGCCCAGGAAGACCATGACCATGAATATGGTCAGGAGCTGAAGCGCTGTCGTCACCTTGCTCACAAAGGTTGGCTTTACCTCAAAGGAGATGTCCATCAGAACAAGGATGGAAATGCCCACAAGGATGATGCAATCCCGGCTGATAACGATGACACTGAGCCAGCTCGGTACAATGCCCAGAACGGATAAAGTCACGAAGGAGGTCAGGATGAGCGCCTTGTCAGCCATGGGATCAAGATAGGCACCCAGAACGGTCTTCTGATTCAAGACCCGGGCCAGAAAACCATCCAGACCATCCGTGATCCCGGCAATGACAAATACGATCATGGCCTTGAAAAAAGAAGACTGGATCAGCAGAATAACAATGACCGGCACCAGAATGATGCGAGTCAGGGTTAGAAGATTTGGTATATTCATTTCTTATCTGAACCAGTTAAAAAAACCGCCTCCCCCCCTGGCTTCCGGGGTCTCTTCCTGGGTTGCCTCAGGAATGTTGGGGCTTTCGTCCCGCGCCTTGTTCCAGTCCACCCAATCATCCCTGTCCTCCGCCTCGGTGAAAGCCCGGGGCTTACCGGGAACGCCGGCTGCGCTGATCGAGATCTGCTGCATGGACCTGATAATCTCGACCCATTCTTCCATGGAAACACTCCGGGGTCCGGGAATGGAGACAGGCCCCGAGACCGATGTCGGGGGTCCGGAGGCAGACGACTGCTCCATGGGTTTTCCACCCCCCCAAACTCTTACTTCCCCGTCATAGACCCTCACAAGAGCGGATTTGTCCTCGTTCACGTTCATCCTGTAAATCGTCCCCCTTACGCCCGTAACAGCGTTCTCGCAGGCAACCTCGATATTGGGTTTAACCCCGAAGGTCTTGCTCACGTTTGCCCAGGTCTTTCCCAGCGCCATGTTGACCCTTGCATTGCGGGTGCCGGCGCTTTCACTCATGTCAATTTGAACGATTTTGAAGTTCGTATTGTCCGCGAACCTCAGGAAAGAACTGTCCGGGAGGGTGATTTCCAGCCTCGATTTAGACCCGGTCTGGACCTGGTCTCCGCCCTTGAGGACGCTCCCGGTCTTCAGGGGACGCCACCGGCCTCCCTCCGAAGCCACCTTCGCCGTCCCTTCAAGCGCGTTTACCCTTGCTTCGCCCTGTCCGATCTTAACGGCCATGGGCTTTCTGGCTGCGGCCCCCTCCTGAGAAAACCATGACAGGCATATTATCGAAACAAATAAAATAACAGCGATCCTTCCTGCGCGGCTGCCCATTATCCCGTTTTTCAGAACCAATTCCATAAAAAACAACCTCCTTTGGAAGGGGGCCTTCCTATGAAATCGGGACCATCGGGAAAGGTCTTGAACGCCGTGTCCACGATCTCATGCATGGCCGATTCATAGGCCTGAAGCGTTTCCATCTCCAGGCGTTCCCGTGTTATGTCATAATTTCTTTTTCCCACCTCATGGCCCGCTTTCCAGAGCGTCTCTCCTGTTTTCGCGCTCCTCAATTCAAAACGGGCGGACACGCTTGTCCGGGCATAGAGATAAAAGAATGAGGTCTTCCAATCCAGCAGGGAGCAGTACATGACGGCGTCCACCCCCAGGAGGCTCCCCGCGATCTGGGGCGCCATGCGGGCGGCATCTTTATAATTTTTTAACAGCTTCTCATCCACCGCAACAAGGGGTATCTTAGGGTAACCCCTGTGATAAATTTCCTGCAACACCATCTCGCGCAGAACGCGGGCCGCCAGAGGGTCCGCGGACCGGTTATCGACGGGCAGAACGGCTATCAGCCTGATGACCGGTTTCTTAACCGCTTCCGCCGGAGCGGCCTTGAGAACCTTCTTCCCACAGCCGGAGATCAGACACAGGACCAGAAGGCAAAGAAATAAATCTCTTATTCTGAACATGCGCACAGGCAAGGTCATCCTTCCTTGATGAAAGAGAGGCCGCATTCCCATCAGCTGTCCACTTTCTTCAGCTTCTCGATTTCTTCCCGGATCACCCGCTCGACAATCCCCGGTATCAGCGCCCTCGCGATCCGTTCCGTGACGTCCCTGATCTCTTTGGCGACCATCTCATCCCGCTGACCTGTCAGGTCCCTCCCGGGAACAGCTTGGCGGGTCTCTTCATCGACGACGTCCACAAGATCGTGGATCTTTTCTCCATCCCGCAGATCGCCTTTCAATTTTCTTTCATTATCCATCAGGATCCTCCCGCAAACCGTCCGTCCCGGACTTTCCGTCCCCTCAATGCGTCGTGACTATCACACTCACATGGACAGTTCAAGGGTTTTCGCCCTCCGCTTTCCCCGGTGATTCTCCAAGGAGTTTCAGGACTTCCTGATATACCTTCTTCCTGGGCAGACCTGTATCGCCTGTGATTTTCCGAACCATGTCCTTTATTGAAATCCCGGCTTCTTTCCGAAGTGCCAGAAATTGCGGGGCGATGTCCTCAACGGACGAAACCGGACCGGCCTTACCTTTCCCGGCAACAATCAGGGTCACCTCGCCTTTTATCTCTCTTCCCTCCAGAGACTCCTGGATATCCTGAAGCGTTCCCCTCTGAATCTCCTCAAACATTTTCGTCAATTCCCTGGCGATGACGATCTTCCGGTTTCCGAGAATGTCCCCCATATCCCTGAGAAGGTCAAAAAGCCGCCGGGGAGATTCGTAAAAGACCAGCGTCCTCGTCTCGCCCTTAAGGGCTTCCAGAAACGGCCTCCTTCTGGACGACCGGGACGGTGGAAAACCGATAAAAACAAAACTGTCCATGGGAAGTCCGGCGACGCTCAAGGCCGCGATGACGGCGGATACACCGGGAACGGGGATCACCCGCGCGCCTGCGGCAATGGCCTGATTGACAAGGATATAGCCCGGATCCGAAATTCCCGGCGTGCCGGCGTCGGACACGTAGGCCACATCCTGTCCTTCTTCCATCCGTGAGATGAGAAGACGGCTTTTGCTTCGCTCCGTCTGATCGTAAAGGCTGATCAGGGGAGTCTGGATTCCATAGACATTCAAAAGCTTTTTTGTTCTGCGCGTATCCTCGGCGGCGATCAGCGAAACCTCTTTAAGAATTCTGATCGCCCGGAGGGTGATATCCTCCAGGTTGCCGATGGGCGTGGCCACGACATAAAGCGTCCC
>CAYXFF010000038.1:0-14870 GCA_964464185.1 uncultured Syntrophaceae bacterium
TGAATTCCGAATCCAGGCTTGTTGCCGATATCAACGTGACGCCCCTCGTGGATGTCGTCCTCGTCCTGCTGATCATCTTCATGGTTACCGCGCCCATGCTGCAGATGGGGATCGACGTCAACCTCCCCGCTGTGAAGGCCCGGAGCATCGATGTGACCGAGGAGAAACTGGTCCTCACCGTCAACGGCAGGAAGGAAATCTTTATCAACAATTACAAAACCACGTTGAACGACCTGGGCCCGAAGCTGCAGAATATATTCAAGACAAAGATCGAGAAAGAAGTTTTCATGCGGGCGGATAAAGAGGTTCCTTATGGTTTTGTCGTTCAAGTCATGTCAGAAGTCAGGAAAGCCGGTGTTGATAAGCTCGGGATGATCACCGAACCTGTCAAGGAATGACGACGGCGCCTCTTGAGAAGGTGAGCATGAAGATCAACGATGGCGTGAGCATCAACAGGATGGTTCTTCTTTCTCTGGTCCTTCACGCCCTTGTTTTGAGCATCCTCTTTTTATCGCCTTCCTTCCCCACGCGAAAGTGGACCTTCGGTCCCGTCTATACCGTTGATCTCGTGAGTCTCCCGTCGGGATATCTGGAAAGGGCAGCGACCACCACCATGACAAAAGAGGTGGCCACCATCAGCGCCAGAGAGCATGCCACGGCCCTGAAGAAAACGTCCGAGGTGCCCATCCGGCGGCTTGCCCCGGTCAGGAAAGAGAGCGGCCGTGAGGAAGTGGAAAAGGCCATCGAAAGGGTGAGAAAAAAGGTGGCCGAGTCATCCTCACAACAGGCTCCTGCGGCCAGGCAGGGCGTCGTGGAGACGAACCAGGCGGTCCATGCTTATTACGAGGCCATCTGGTCGCGCATCAAGGCGGAGTGGGCCCTTCCCAAGGGAATTCTCCCCTCGAAAAATCTCGAAGCAATTGTGGATGTCACCGTGTCCCGGTCCGGAAGTGTGACGTCCCTGAGCATTGAGAGGAGCTCCGGGAACCGATACTTCGATCGGTCCGCGGTCCGGGCGATTCAAAAGGCAAGCCCCTTTCCGCCCATCCCTGAAAGCATCAGGGGAAGCAGTGTTGATCTGGGGATCCGGTTTCACACGGCGCAGTTCAGGTAAGGACAGAAGTTGAGAAGTTGGGAGGCTGGGAAGCTGAGATAAAGACAGGGTTCGAGTGACAAAAAAAATCGTCTTCGTTATTGCTTTTTTTCTTGTTTTCGGCGTGACCGCCCCGTCCCACGGCCGGGTTTACATCGACATAGATTCGCCGACCATTCAGAAATTTCCCCTTGCCATCGCTGATTTCAAGAATCTTGGGAAAAATCCAGACAAGGATAAGCTCGGGACGTGGTTCCCCGACGCGCTGGGCAAGGCCCTTCAGGTGACGGGGTTTTTCACCATCATTCAGAGGAACGCCTTTCTAGAGGACCCCAACCAGGCGGGGATAACCACGGACAGTATCCGGTTTTCCGACTGGACCGGCATCGGCGCCGAGTCTCTGATCAAAGGAGGCTTCCAAGTGAACGGGAAGGAACTTGTCGCTGAATTCCGTCTCTTTGACGTCATCCAGGGAAAGCTCATCTCGGGGAAAAAGTACACGGGCAAGGTGAGCGACAGAAAGGACATGGTGCTCAAGTTTGCCAGCGAGGTTCTTCTGCAGCTGACGGGAGAAAAAGGTGTCTTTGATACGCGGATTGCCTTTGCGGGCAAAAAGGGGCAGATTTCGGAGATCTATGCCATAAATTTCGACGGTTCCGAGCTCACGAGGATTACGAACTTTAGATCCCTGACGCTTCTCCCCCGCTGGTCGCCGGACAGCAGGGAAATGACCTTTACCTCATACCGGGACGGGAATCCCGATCTCTTTATCATGGATATGTCCAGCGGAAGGGCGAGGAAGATATCCGGCTTCAGCGGCCTCAACCTTGCGGCTCCCTGGTCGCCGGACGGGACGAAGATCCTCATGACCCTGAGCAAGGACGGCCACCAGGAGATCTACGTGATGGATTTCAGAGAGGGGAAAGCAAGACGCCTGACGCACAATTACTCCATCAATATCTCTCCCACCTGGTCGCCGGACGGCAAAAGGATTGCCTTTGTCTCCGACCGTGCCGGTTCACCCCAGATTTACGTCATGGATGCCGACGGCGATAATCAAAGGCGTCTGACCTATCAGGGCAACTACAACACATCGCCTTCCTGGTCGCCGAAAGGGAAGCGGATCGCCTTTGAGGGAATGGTCAATGGCTCCTTTCAGATCCTCTCTATTGACGAGGACGGGGGAAATCTTGCCCAGCTCACCACGGAAGGGGGTAGAAACGAATCGCCTTCCTGGTCGCCCGACGGCAGGTATATCGCCTTCGCGTCGATAAAGAACGGCAGGAACCGACTCTGCGTGATGAACGCCAATGGCTCGAACGTGCGGATATTGCACGAAGGAATGGGAGGGTATGCCAATACCTCCTGGTCCTCCCGCTCAAATTTATATTGAACTTTTTTGTCGATATGTTATGAATAAATGCATTGATTTTGGGTTTTAAAATCTTTCTTGAAAGGAGCCGTTGATATGAAAAGAAATCTGGTCGTGTTTGGGTTCATCGTAGTGATTCTGGGACTGGGGCTCATCCTGACTGTGGGATGCGCGAAAAAGGTCGTGAAAGAGACTGCCGAGGAGAAGACAGCGACCGTGCAGAAGGAAGCGGCGGCCGCCGCACAGCCCGCTGAGACGGAAGAGCAGAGGCTGGCGCGGGAGAATGCCATGAAAGAGGCGGCCCTGAGAGAGGAACAGGAAAGAGAAAGGGCTCTGGCGGCGCAGAAGGAAAAAGAGGCGGCGGCTGCGGCGATGGCGGAAGCCTTTGCGGACCTTCGCTTCGACTTCGACAAGTTTGATCTGAAGCCTGAGGCGCGGGAGACCCTGAAAAAGGCGGCTGCTTACATGACGGCCAACAAGGACGTGACGGTTGTGATCGAAGGAAACTGTGACGAGAGGGGAACGGTTGAATACAACCTCGCCCTGGGGGAAAAAAGAGCCCTCGGCGCCATGAAGTTCCTGGTCGATCTGGGTGTCGATAAAGGAAGGATCAAGACCATCAGCTACGGCAAGGAACGTCCCCTTGATCCCGGACACACGGAAGACGCCTGGGCCAAAAACAGGCGAGACCACTTCGTGGTAACTGAAAAGTAACCGGAAAGCTCGAAGCGAGGTCTGCGAGTGAAGAAATTCCTTTGGGTGTTCTTTTTGGCGGTTTGGTTTGTCTTCTGGGGGTGCGCAACCACCGATGACCTGAAGAGGACGCGCCATGATGTGGATCAGAGAATAAACGCGCTTAAGGAGGAAACGGCCCGGCTTCAGAAAGGGCTTGACGATGGCAGGAAGGTTGAGGAGTCCCTGCGGAAAAATCAGGCGGATACCGGAGCGGACCTGACGGAGTTGCGGGAGCAGGTCAAGAAGCTGCAGGGCACGACCGAAGAGCTCAGGCGCGATCTCGATAACCTGAAGGCGGAGCGCAGAGAGAAGGACGCGAAGCTGAAAGACATCGGCCTCAGAATCGGATTCATCGAAAACTTCATCGGGGTCGGAAAAAAGTCCGAACAGGGAGAAAACGCCGCCAGAAAAGAAGAAAAAAAGGGCAACTCCCATCGGGCCGCCAAGAACGGCAACAATGGGAAGTCTAACAGTTATTCGCTGGCCTATCAGGACTTCAAGAGCGCCAAATATGAGGATGCCCGGAGGGGTTTCCAGAAATACCTGGAGCAGAATCCCAATACGGATCTGTCGGACAACGCGCAGTTCTGGATCGGGGAGACCTATTATCTGGAAAACAACTATGAAAAGGCCATCCTAGAATACGAAAAGGTGATCAAGAACTTTCCCGACGGGGACAGAGTACCCCACGCACTGCTCAAACAGGGGCTCTCTTTTCTGAAGCTCGGGGACGAAGACAGCGGGAAACTGCTTCTCCAGCAAGTGGTCAAGGATTTCCCGAACACCGGTCAGGCGAGGATCGCCAAGGCGAAGCTGAAGGCACTAAAAGAATAAAAGGGTGTTGAAAAACCCGCTTTTCAACAAGCTGTTCAAAAACGTTTAGATGCGAGGCGCGCAAGACCTAAGGAATGAGGCGTACACGGACGTACGTTGAATGACGAGGGACGTAGTGCAACGACGCAGATGAATGTTTTTCAACGGCTTGGTAAAATTAATCCAGTATTATAGGCTTAATACCGGAGGGGATTTCAAGGTCGAAGAGGTCCTTGTCCTCCTCTCCGGAGGAAAGCTGAAGATCAGAATAGCGGATGCGAATGATGGATGCATCCCTTCCCTTGTCCCCTCCCGCACGGATCTCGACTCTTTCAGGAACAGCAATCTTTTGGACGGTCCTGTAATCTTTGAAGGTTACGGTATAGAGGATGCTCCCGTCGGATCCAAAGGCCTCGAATCGCGCCAGCTCTGTTTTTGCAGGCTCCAGCCAGATCGAACGGAGCCTCTTTTTTTGACCTGAGAAGGTGTCAATCCGGTAAAGAAGGTCTTCTTTCTCACCCCTCAGGGTTGTCCTGTTTTCCAGAGTGCCGGGCGGCAGCATTCCCGCGAGAAGAGGGATGACCTCTTTGACGTTGAGACTGAAAGGGATAAAACGGGGGAAGCTCCTTTCCGCATCCCGGCTGATGTAAAACTCTCCCTTGCGGGGCAGAAATACTTTCAGGGAGTCCCCGCGAAGGGAGAGGTAGAGGTCCGGTGGACCCAGGGGGGGTATCGTTTCCAACCGAAGGGACGAGGGATATCCGACGGCGATGGCACAGTTCGCGGAAAAAAACCCCTCCGGTGATTCAACGGTCATGTGGGCGGTACCCGTCAGGATCTTTTCCCGGAGATCCGAGCGGGATATTTTTTCGATGATATCGGGGGGAGGCGGAAGAAAAGGCTTGATGGGCGCCGCCTTTCCCGGTGCGCATCCCGAGGTTAGGAGAAGAAGGCACAGAATAAAGATCGAAGTTGAGAAGCTGGGAAGATGAGAAGATGGGAAAGGGGTTTTGATGGCTCTCATTTTTCTTTCAGGAGTTTCTCAATCTTCGCCGATATGCCTACCAGCTTCGGGTTCAGTTTGAGCGCCCGCCGGTAAGTCTCGAGGGCTTCTTCGATCATCCCTTTTTTTGCCAGGGCGTCGCCGAGATGTTCCGCGATGAGGGGATCGTCCGGTATGATCGCCGAGGCCTCTTTCAGGTATTTGATCGCGAGATCGTTCTGGCTCTGTTTGAAGTAAACCCATCCGAGGCTGTCGGTGATATAGCCGTTCCCGGGCTTCAACCGAAGAGCCTTTTTGATCATCTCCTCGGCCTTGAGGAGATGGATTCCCCTGTCCGCGTAACTGTACCCGATAAAGTTAAGGGCATCGGCATGTTCCGGATCGATCTTCAGCACTTCCTCCATCGACCGGATGCTGTCATCATACCGGTTCGCCGATTCGTAAACGACACCGAGCCGATAGTGGAGCTCCTCACTTCGGGGGGAAAAGATGAGCCCTTCCTTCAGGATGCCTTCCGCCTCGGCGATTTTTTTTTCATCCTGGTAGAGGGACGCGAGAAAGCTGCAAAGCCCCACGTCGCCTTTTTTCTTTTCAAGGGCCTCCCGGATGATTGTGATGGCTTGAACCGGCTTTCCCTCTCTTTTCAGAATGGTTCCCATGTGGATCCGGGCGTCTCCGAAGAGGTCGGAGGCCTCCGGAATTTTGCCGAACTCGGTCAGCGCGTCACTATAGCGTTTCTTTTCCTCGTAGGCCGTGGCAAGAAAATACCTCGCCCGGTGCTCAAAGGGATCTGCCTTGAGCACATTGAGAAATTCCAGGATGGCTCGGTCGTGGCCCGTGGGTCCGGAGAAATAGTAGGCAATAGCCATCGTCAGGCGCACTTCCCGATTCAGAGGATCTATCTTCAGGATATTTTCCAGGATCTGTGCGGCCTCAAGATATTTCTTATGCCTCAGGTATGCCTTTCCCAGCCGGAGTTTCATGTCGGCCCGGTTGGGATAACGTTCCAGGAACGCTTTGTAGACCCCCGTCTCTTCGTTGAACTTGTCCTGTGCCTCGTAAAGCGCTCCAAGATCAACGACGGCGGACTCGAAATTCGGTTTGATGGCAATGGATTTTTTGAACCATCGTTCAGACTCATCGTACATCTTCATGTCCGCGTATCTCTTGGCCAGATAGTAGTGGCCGATGAGATTGTCCGGATCAATCTTGAGAAGATCTTTCAGAATGATGACCGATTCCGAATATTTTTTCTGTTCAGCGTAGATCACGCTGAGGTAGAGGTAGGATTCAAGCGATCTGGGGTCGAGTTTCACAGCCTGGCGGAACGCCTTGTCGGCTTTTTGATACTCTTTCCTCTCAAAATAAATACCCCCAAGAAGAAGATGAAGATCGACGTAATCAGGATTGTGGACGAGGGAAGCCTCGCAGAGAGACAGGGCTTCTTTTTGCTGACCGCTTCGAAGGTAAAGCGCGGAGAGTTCCACGGCAAGGAGGGGAGACTTCGGGTCGGAAGCAGAAGCGGCCTCGTACTCTTCTATCGCTCCGCGGAGATTCCCGTTCAGGGCATGCTGGACGCCGAGGGAGTAATGATAGGTCGCCTCAATGGAGGCGCTGTCCGTCTCTGCCGTCCCGAATTGATTCCTCTCCGGCTCAAGGAGCGCGGCGCAGGCCGCGAGCGGCAGCAAAAGGATCAGCGTCAAAATCCATCTTTTCATCATGTCAGTTTCTTTTATTCACTATTCACTGTCTTTAAGATTACCATTCCCACTTCCCTTCTTGTCATTCCCGCGGAGGCGGGAATCCAGAAAGGTTGGGGTTGCCTGGATAGAGGGCGTTCATATACTGGATCCCCGTTTGCACGGGGATGACAAGATAAAGGTACCTGGTCTTTTAATACCATTCACCATTCACTGTTTACTGTTCACTATTTGCGAGACCGGCACAATCTTTATCCCCTCGGCCCTGAATCGCCGGACCGACTCCTTTATGGCCGCTATGGTTTCCGGGTAGGGATGGCCGATCACGACGAGCTTCTTCCCCCTCCCTTTTTCCTTAATGAGTTTCAGGAGGTCCCCGTTCGTTTTACCGGAGTCCCGGCTGTTGTCTATAAAAATATCCCGCGAGGCAAAGGGAAGTCCGATTTCCCGGGCCATGGCGCGGCCCGCTGAATTCCCTGTCGTCAGGCTGTCCACGAAGAAGAGGCCTTTCCCCTTGAGCGTCCTGAATACCACAGCCAGCTTTTCTCTGTGTCTCATGAACTTTGATCCCATGTGGTTGTTGGCCCCTGACACATGAGGAACCGCCGACAGTTCCTCTTCGAGGGATTGCCGGAGTTCTTCTTCATTCATGCGGACGAGCAGAACGCCTTTTCCGGGGTTCTTTTCCGGATAATCAAGCGGCTCCATGGGGATGTGAAGCAGAATCTCTTTTCCCGCTTTGTGGATTCTCCTTGCGGACTCAACCGAGTGGGGGCAAAAAGGAAGTATGGCAAAGGTCAGCGGAATGTCGATTTTAAGAAGCTCATTCACCAGGGACAGGTCATAACCGATATCATCCACGATGATGGCGATCTTCTGAATGTTTCCGGACGGAAGCACCTTCTTCGCGGTTTTCCGTTCCTCGCTTCTTTCCCGAACCGTCCGGTCGTCCTGAACATGGCCGCGCTCCTTCTCGTTTGTCGGCCTTTTAAGCCCGTCGTAGATCGCGAATCCGATAAGAACGGTCAGGAGAATAAAAAAGAATCCCGCCGAGATTCTCTTGTATCTGAAAGATCTCTTCTTTTTTTTCACTGGATGCCGGATCAACCCTTGCTATTCATCTTTTCGAAAATCTTCCAGCTCTTCAGCAGGTCCACGGCGGTCTTCAACTGGTTGTCCTTTGAAAGGCTGTCAGCCGCTTTTTTCGCCGTCCGGGATTTCTCCGTCTTCTCGTTCTCGCCGGGAATATGTCCCTTGAGGTCTTTCTCCCTTAAAGCGGAATCGAGATCTTTTTCTTCCGGGGACCTGGCGTATTCAAGGTGAACGTCAGGGGTGATCCCCTCCGCCTGAATGGACCTTCCCTTCGGGGTGTAATACTTGGCCGTTGTGAGCTTCATGGCTGAGCCGTCCTCAAAGGGGATGACGGTCTGCACGGAACCTTTCCCGAAGGTCTGCGTGCCGAGAACAATGGCCCGGCCGTTGTCCTGAAGGGCGCCTGCCACGATCTCGGATGCGCTCGCGCTTCCCTCGTTGACCAGGACGACCATGGGGCAGGTGGGTTCATTGCCGTCATCACGGGCGGTAAACCTGCTTTCAAGGTTTTTCACCCGTCCCTTGATGGAGACGATCGTGCCCGACTTCAGAAAGGCGTCCGATACCTTCACGGCCTGGTCCAGAAGACCTCCCGGATCGTTTCTCAGGTCCAGAATGATGCCTGTGAGTGGCTTCACTTTTTTCTCAATTTCAATCAGGGATTTTCTCAGCTCCTCCGAAGTATTTTCCTGGAATGAAGAGACCCGGATATAGCCGATACTGCCTTCGTAAATGTTATGCCGGACGCTCTTGATCTTGATAACGGCGCGCGTGATCGTGTAGTCCTTCGGCTGGGCCAGATCCTTCCTCATGATGGTCATTTTTACATTTGTGTTTTCGGGGCCCCGAAGTATCTTCACCGCTTCCAGGATCGACATGCCCTTGGTGGATTTGTCGTCGATCCTGATGATCTGATCCCCCGATTTGATTCCGGCGACAAAAGCCGGCGTATCCTCGATGGGAGACACGACCGTCAGGACATCATTGAGGATGGTTATTTCAATGCCGATGCCGCCGAAGCTTCCCCGGGTCTCCGTCTGGAGCTCTTTGTACATGTCGGAGGTGAGAAAGGAGCTGTGCGGGTCAAGGGACTTCACCATTCCGTTGATCGCTCCCTGCATGAGAGTTTTCGGGTCGACCTTCTCCACGTAATTCTTATCGATGATGTCCAGCGCCTCGTTGAATACTTTCAGGCTTTTGTAGGTGTCCTGATCCACAGCGGCGACCCGGCTGTCGCTGTAGAATCCGATAATAAAGCAGACCACGGATACAATGACGGCAACATAAGAAATCGACTTTCTATGGCCGTATAAAAATTTTTTCATCGAGCCCTCCCAGGGACAAAAAGGAATAGTAAAAAATTAATGTATCATTGAAGAATATCATCTTTTGGCCAAAATTCCATTACTTTTTAAGGGTGTTCCGGGGTGTGCGGCGGCAGGATGGAGGGGCAGGTTTTAAAAAACAACGTTTCCAACACCTTTATCATCTTTGGGCGTCGCGGCGGCCTCCCGGATGATTTTATATTTCACGAGGAGAGGGGAATCCGGTCTGATCTCAACCTGTCTCTTCTTTGTCACATTCTCCACGCGCACTTCCAGCATGTGCGTCCCGGCAATAAGATCTCTCAAATGCAATCCCGTTTTCCCCACATACCCATCGTTCAAATACACGTCCAGGGTCGGAGCTGCTTTCCAGATTTTCTCGGCATAGGACTCCACCTCCAGGGAACCCCGCAGGGAAATATTTTTCTTTTCAAATTGACCATCCCGGATGGTCACCATGAAGCTGTGGTTGTAGTTCGTCCTGGGGATATAGAGAGAAATGGTGTGTTTGCCTTCCGTCAGCTCCAGGGTGCAGTTTGAGTTTTTTCCCGTTCGCACGCCGTCCACGGAAACCTCCACCCCTTCCGGATCCGTCATGATCTCCAGCGTTCCGGTCCTGATTCTAGGTTTCTTGCTTCCCTGGACGGAAACGAATGTCATGTTCCGCACCTGATCATAATTGGGAAGGGGGAAAAGAACCGGCTGGTGAAAATTGGACAGCACGGCTCCCCTCACTTGCACCTTGTCGAACAGGGCGGCTATATTGTCGTACATGGTGCCGATAGAGATATCACGGCGGTCGCTGTCTTCCGTTTCCTTGCGAATGGCGTTGATATACTGGAACAGGCAGTAACTCAGGGCGCCGTGCTTGAGTTCGTTGTATTCCGCCGACGGCTGATTCTCATTGCTTGATGCGATGAAGGCGATGCGGCTTTCGAGCACCTCGAGTTCGGTTTTTTTCCGGATAATGACGACACCTCTCTTGGAATCGCTGCTTTTCTGAAAACTGATGCTGAATCCAAGGTTCCTGGCGACGAGTTCCCCGAAATTCCGGGCGCCGCTGTAACAGGAATCGAGGATCAGAACGATAAATTTGGCCTTGACCGACGTCAACTGCCGGGTGAGCCAGGCTTTATTGATGAAGGTGTCATTGTTAATTCTGCCCTCCTCCTCGGCGTAGAAGGCATTGACCCTCGCGTCATGAGGAGCCAGGAAACTGTTAGTCCTGTTTGACTGGATAGTGGGCGGCAGCCCGTGACCGGCAAACATGAGGATGAAGTGATCGAGCGGTTGTTTCTGACTATCCTTCACGGTGCGCTCGATGGCGTCCGCGATTCGCTTTTTCGTTGCCGTCTGATTGAGAAGCACGATCAGATCTGAAGAGCTGTAGCCTGCATAGTTTGTCAGAATGGAGGAAAACTCTTTCACATCTTCATCGGCGTAAGCAAGGCAGTTCATGTCGGGATCCTCGTACTGGCTGATCCCGATGAGGATAGCCTTGTTCTCGCCCGCCTGACTCGGCAGGGAAAGGGCGAAAAGGCAGATAAAGGCAAGCAAAAATGATGTGGCTGCTTTCATAAAGCCGCACAGGTATTACTTGATGTCATTGTTCCGGCACGCTTCCATCTAACGCTCCCGGAGCATAAACTTCTGTGCCGCAGGAAGACATTCACACCCGTCTGTCCTGCGGCACAGGTAAATCATCCTGAATGAACTGAAAAACAATCTCAGAATTTGTAGGAGTAACCCAGCATTGCAAAGCCACCAAATTTACTGTACGAACCGGCATCGCCTCCATTCAATGCCAGGAATTTGCCTCCCACTTGCAAATTTAACCCTTCCCAGATGTTTACGTAGGCTGTGCCTACAACACTTCCGCCTACACCGCTGCCGCTATATTCATACCCATTATCATATGTCTTCGTGGCTTTCGACCAGAGAACCCTTCCGTCCGCTCTCAATCCAAAGTATTCGTTGATAGGGAATATTGCACCGATACCCACCAACGGTGCCTTGTATTCGGATGTAGTTTTTTTGACTTTACTCAAGTTATAGCTCCAGACGAAGGCATTTTGGATGGTTTCTGTCTCATCCAGCTTGATCTGGGTATAGCCTGCCAGTAAGTAGGGGGTAATATGGGGAGAGCTAAGGCCCCGCATCAACCAGCGGAACGTTGCTTCGTGTTCTTGCTGGTCTTGCTCATCATGCGTATTGCAACCGTTAGTATAATTATAGTCTCCGTTAAATGATCCCTTTCTATATGCATAGTTGAACGTAAAATCACCATAGCCTAAAAAGATGTTTCCTCCCGGCATACCGCCAGTCATGTCGCCATCAGCCTGCTTAACCCCGTTACTGTCATATAATTCATACTTACCCTTTATATACCAATATTCAAGGGCGCCGCCGACGACCCACTTGCCCGCGGCGGAAACAGTAGGATCCTTCAACACAAGGGTTTCTTCAATGACTCTCTTCTGCTCCCCCGGGGGTTTCCCCTCCTGTGCGAGCACGCCGGATACGAAGACAAGCGTCAATAGTATGGAAAAAATGCAGTACAGATACCCGACCTTTTTCATGATTTCCTCCTCTTAAAATGTATTTGAAGAAAATGCCGAATCCATTAGAGATGACGAAAAAAATCCGAACAACCCATACACCGAATAACCATTACATCTTTGTGATTGAGTACTCAAAATTTATTTAAAAGTCAATAACTAATTATGCCCATTTTACGGACTGTTACCTAATAGAGGCCGGTATTGTTCAATGTATTTTCAGGCATTGATTTTATGCCCCGTATCGTATTGAAAGAACTTGTAAAAAGATAATCCGCCATCCCGAAAAATAAAATTTCAAGGAGGTTTGCATGGACAGGATTCTGAGAATCAATATGGGGGCCGAGGGGGGGCCGAAAGCGCAGGTGGAACCTCTCGGCGAATACGCGGGGCTGGGAGGGCGGGGGATGACCTCCTCGATTATATCCAGAGAAGTACCGCCCCTCTGCCACCCCCTCGGGTCCGAAAACAAGCTTGTCATCGCACCAGGCCTCCTCTCAGGGACAGGCGCCGCCATGTCGGGGCGCCTGTCGGTGGGCTGCAAGAGCCCCCTCACGGGGGGCATCAAGGAGGCAAACTCGGGCGGACAGCCGGCCCAGGTTTTGGGGAGGCTGGGGTACGCGGCCATTGTCCTCGAAGGCAGTCCCGGAGGGCACGACCTTTATAAGGTTGTCATCAATAAGGATGGGGTCAGGATCGAAGCGGACAACAGCCTCCGGATGCTCCCCAACTATGACCTCGTGAGTAAAATGAGAGAGCAGTATGGTGAACGAATCGCCTGCATATCAATAGGTCCGGCGGGAGAGATGAAAATGGCGGCCGCCTCTGTTGCCTGCACGGACCCGGAGCTGAGACCGTCCCGCCATGCCGGGCGCGGGGGCGTCGGAGCGGTCATGGGGGCCAAGGGCGTCAAGGTCATCGTGCTCGACGATACCGGGTTGAAGACGCGCCAGCCGAGGGATCTTGAAAAATTCAGGGACGCCAACAAACGGTTTGTGGAAGGACTGGCCAGGCATCCCGTGACCGGCCAGGCCCTGCCGGCCTACGGCACCAACGTGCTGACCAACATCATCAATGAGGCCGGGGCCTATCCTACGTTCAATTTCAAGGACGGGCAATTCGAGGGCGCCTCCAGAATCAGCGGAGAGACCTTCGCGGAACTTGAAACGAAGCGCGGTGCCGGCCCGACCCACGCGTGCCACCGCGGCTGCGTGATCCGCTGTTCCGGGATTTTCAACGACAGGGACGGCAAATTCCTTTCAAAACAGCCCGAATACGAGACCGTGTGGGCCCACGGCGGTCATTGCGGCATAGACGATCCTGACGCCATCGCCATGCTGGATTTTCTGGACGATAACTATGGCCTTGATACCATCGAGATGGGAGTGACCATCGGGGTGGTCATGCAGGGGGGGGTGGCAAAATTCGGGGACGCCCGGGCCGCTATTGATCTTGTCCATGAGGTGGGAAGGGGAACGCCGCTGGGAAGGGTTTTGGGGGCGGGTGCCGCCGTCGCGGGGAAGGTCTTCGGCGTGGAAAAAGTTCCCGTTGTCAAGGGCCAGGCCCTGCCGGCCTACGATCCACGGGCCGTCCAGGGGATCGGCGTGACCTATGCCACGAGCCCCATGGGGGCGGATCACACGGCGGGCTACTGCATCGCCACCAATATCCTCAAGAGCGGCGGCTTCGTTGATCCCTTGAAGCCGGAAGGCCAGGTGGATCTTTCCAGGAATCTCCAGATCGCCACGGCTGCCATAGATGCCACGGGCATGTGTCTTTTCATTGCCTTCGCGGTCCTGGATCAGCCCGATACGTTCCAGGCCCTCCTCGATCTGCTGAATTCGTTTTACGGTCTGGAGCTGACGGCGGACTCCGTCACGGCGCTCGGCAAAAACATTCTGAGCATGGAGCGTGATTTCAACAGCCGCGCGGGGTTTACAAAAGAGCACGACCGCCTGCCGCGGTTCTTCTCAACGGACTTCTTATCCCCGCACAACATCTCGTTCATGGTCAAAAATGAGGATCTGGACCGGGTGTTCGAGTGGTGAGCCCCTGATACGTCACGGAAGGATACCCCCATGCAGGTCACCGTCAAGTTGTTCGCCTCCTTGAGCAGGGGCCGTTTCGCGGTCGGTGTTTTCGACGGCGAAGCGGCCCTGACGGTGCGGGACATTCTCGCGTCTTTGAAAATACCCGAGGAAGAGGCCTCCATCATTTTCATCAACGGCCGTCATGAAGACGTGGATGCCGCCGTCAGGGACGGGGACACACTGGCTCTCTTCCCGCCCGTGGGAGGGGGGTGAGGTGAAAAGCCCCGCGTTGAAGCCCTATCCCTCCAAGATCTTCATCGAGACAACCACCCGCTGTAATCTCCAGTGCCCCATGTGTCTCAAGCAGAGGCAGGACGGAGAATTTTCCGAAGGGGACATGTCTCCGGATACCTTCAATGCCCTGCTACCGGCCTTGTCCACGGCGGAAGCGGTGGTTCTGAGCGGAATAGGGGAGCCCCTCCTTCACCCGTCTCTGGAGGATTTCATTTGCCTCGCAAAGGATCGGATGGGCAGGGGAGGCTGGGTGGGCTTTCAATCCAACGGACAGCTCATGAGCTTCGACCGTGCCCTGTCTTTAGTAAAGGCGGGCGTGGATCGTGTCTGCCTCTCCGTGGATGCCGTATCTCCCGACACGTTTCGCGGCATTCGCCCGGGGGGAGAGTTGGCGAATGTGGAACAGGCCATGGCCGTTTTCAACGAAGCGAGGAGAGGGAACGGCGCGAGGCCTGAACTCGGCATCGAATTCGTCCTCAGACGCGACAACATAGGGGAACTTCTGGAAACGATCCGCTGGGCGGCCTCCCGCCATGCCGACTTCATCATCGTGACCCATCTCTTCCCCTATCATCCGTCTCTTGTTTCCCAGACCGTCTACGACGCGAACGCGGATGATTCCGTGTCCCTCATGCACAAGTACGCGAAGGCGGCCGGGAAAGAAGGGGTCGATATCCGGCGCTATCGCGACGTCTTCATGAAATACCGGAAGAACGCCAGTGAAAGAAAAATCGTGAGCCTTGTGGAATCCATGGTGGCGGAGGCCTCAAACCGCGGGATATCCCTGAATCTGCAGCGGCTCTTCTCCAAGGACCTCGCGTGGACGCGAAAGCTGGAAAAGATCTTTTTTGAGGC
>CAYXFF010000039.1:0-8528 GCA_964464185.1 uncultured Syntrophaceae bacterium
ACCGCCACGTTGACGACCTTGGAATTCTTATAGAGAATGAACTCCACTTCCTCGGCGCTGATGTTCATTCCGCCGCGAATGATGATGTCTTTGAGTCGGGTCGAAAAGTGATAGAATCCGTTCTCATCAAGATAGCAGGCATCTCCTGTGTGATAAAAACCGTCTTTGTCCCATTTCTGCGCATTCAGATCCGGTCTCTTGTAATACCCCGAAATGATGAAAGACGCCTTCTGGCAGAATTCTCCCACTTTTCCTGCCCCGAGGATATTATTGTTCTCGTCTACGATCTTTGTCTGACTGTAAAGCTGGGGAAGACCGATGGTCGTGGACACGAGTTCCGGCTCCAGGCCGACTTCCGTTACATTGAGGTGTCCTTCATTGGATCCAAAACCATTCCATACCAGGCATCCGAACCTGCTCATCATCTCCTTGATTACCGCTGTGGGACAGGGGGCGCCTCCGCTCGCGACCACTCTCAGTGAACTTAAATCATACTTATCCAGATCAGGATACTTCAGAAGCGCCACGTGCATGGCCGGCACACCGGCATACAGCGTTGCTTTCTCCTTTGAAATCGTCTGGGCCATCACGGCGGGATTGAATCCGTCGAGCAATATAAGCGTACCGCCAACCATGGCCATGGAGAGAATGCCGACGCTCTGGCCAAAAAGATTGATCCATGGCAGGGCCATGACAACCTTGTCATGGACGTTCTCCGTCAGATGGTGAAGGAAAGCCGAACGCTCGAAAACCTTCCAGTGATTGTGCGTCCGCGGGCACCCTTTCGGATCCGCTTCCGTCCCCGATGTGAAGCACATGGTCAAAATGTCATTCGCATCGATCTTGAAGTTCTTATCAAGATAATCCGCATCGTATTTCCCCTCCAGCTTGTTGTCCCAAAGCTTCTTGCAGGAAACAGTCCCCTCCGGGACGTCTTCACCAAGAACAATGATATTCTTGAGCCTCGCATGTTTCGACTGGAGTCCCTTCATCATGTTCACATAATTGAATCCCGCGTACTCCTTCGCCACAATAACGGCGGGCGATTCCGTCTGTCCGAGGACATAATTCAGTTCATGTTCCCTCCACTGCATGGCCAAAGGAACGACGCAGGCCCCGATGCGCGCCAGTGCAAATTCAGCTACAATAGCTTCGACGCAGTTGGGAATCTGGGTCACCACCAGATCATCCCGTTTGATGCCCAGTTCCAGGAAATTGAGGGCCATGCGGTCCATCATCATCCTGTATTGAGACCAGGTCAGTCTCGTCTTTGAATCAATCAGGGCCTCTTTGTCTGGGAA
Source organism: uncultured Syntrophaceae bacterium (assembly GCA_964464185.1). GTDB lineage: Bacteria > Desulfobacterota > Syntrophia > Syntrophales > UBA4778 > UBA4054. The sequence continues at coordinate 1,302 of CAYXFF010000039.1, forward strand.
AGCGGCGGCCCAGCGCTTGATATAATCACAAAACGTCCACTTGTCCCAGAAACCAAGACCGGTGTAATAGCTGATTTGTTCTTTCGTTACATTGCTCTCGATCGCCATGATGTCCTCCCCTTCCCTTTTCTGATCTGCTGCAAGGCAAAGTCCCGGGAAGAGATCCCGGGACTTCACAATGCCTAATTGAATCCATTCAAATACCTTATGCCAGGTTCGGGAAATCCTTCTTTGCCCTTTCCTTGATGACATAATGCAGTTTCTTTCCCGCTGCATTGAAAGGCAGTTCCTTCACATCGACAAGCTTGTAATACTTCGGCCTCTGGTACCTTGCCAGCCGCGGGTGGTTCTTGCAGAATTCATCAAGATCCTTTTCCGTTATCTTGGGATCCCTCAGAGCGACATAGGCTACAATGGATTCACCCCACTGCTTGCTCCGCGCACCGGTTACAAAGGTGTCGATGACGCCCGGATGTTCTTTAAGCGCATCTTCCACCACAACGGGATGGACATTCTCGGCTCCTGTGATGATCATGTCATCCATGCGGCCGCGGATCGTGATATATCCGTCCTTGTCCCACACGGCCGTATCACCTGGAAGCTGCCAGCCTCTGTAAAGGAGGCCCTTGGCTTCGTCTTCAGGTCTGTTGATATAGCCGTAACAGCCGTGCATCGTCCGGAGCGCGATTTCACCTTCCGTCACGCCGTCTTTCGGACAATCTTCAGCCGGATTGTTCGGATCTCCCCTGCGCCCGAGATCGATCCTGACAACCTTTATTTGGTCTTCCGTGATGGCCAGACCGATGGTCCCCGCCCTTTCCGGCAGTTCCCAGGGCTTCAGCATGGTGACCCAGTGCTGGTCCGCCGTCCCGTAGCCGTTATAAACGCCGGGGCAGAGGATCTTCATGCACCTCAGGCAGGATGCAGCCTCAAGCGGAGCACCCATGGATGTGAGTGCCCTCAGGCTGCTCACATTGCGCGGCTTTGCTTCCTGGGTCTGGCACATCTTTTCATAGATAACTGGAGCGCTGACCATATGCGAAACTTTGTATTTTTCGATGTAATCCAGCGCAAGATTATCATCGAATGATCTCATGATCACCACGGAGCCCCCGCTATGAAGGACGCAAAGAACACCGGTGGTATTTCCGCCCCTGTGGAAAAGCGGATTCGTAGCAAGGCTGACGCTTGTCTCATCGATCTTGTTCATCGCGGAATTCATCATATTGTCGAAGAAAATTATTCCGTGGTTCAATGTGAAACCTTTCGGCATACCCGTCGTTCCTGACGTATACAGACCGAGTAGGGGATCGAGCCAGCTCACATCTTTCTCCGTCTTCGGGGATGTCTTGGGTTTTCCCTCAATGAATTTCTCATAGCTCACATGACCCTTGGGTACCTCTCCTGACCCGCACATGACGCATACTTTCGGCTTGATTTTGGCCAGTTCGATCGCCTTCAGCGCCATATCTTTCAAACCGCCGTCATAGACAAAAACAACGACTTCGCTTTCATCCATGAGCCTGCAGACCTGCCCCTCTGGTAGCATGAAATTCATTGAGGGGAATTTGCACCTTGCCTTGGCGCAGCCCATGAACAGAATGAACCATTCATAGGTGTTAAAAAGATCGCCCATGACGGAATCATAGGTTGTGCAGCCCGCATCGAGAAGGGCGTTGGCAAACTGATTTGCTTCTTCGTCCCACTCTTTGTATGTTAAAGTTTTTTTCCTGAAGGGATCATGGATTGCGATCTTGTCCGGCCATTTTAGACAATTACGATAAAGCTGTCTCGTGACGGTATACTCTTTATCCCACACCTCTTTAAAAATAGAATAATCAACGCCCTTACCCATTTTTCTCTCCTCCTTTTTTTTTGAGAAATTTTGATAAAAATGCACCCCCCTCTCACAACGTACATTCTTCAGCAATAAACTCTTTCAACCACCCCCTCCCTCTCTATTTAATCTTATTTTTTTATTCTCCCGTCCTGATGAATCCTTTAAGATCGTCCCCTATTTGTTGCGATAGAGATAGGGCAGATAATCTCTGCCGAAGATTTCCCGCTGAGCCACGAGTTTCGAAACCTGCGACGTTCCATCCGCAATTTCAATAGCCAGAACATCCCGCAGTCTCTGCTCAAAGGGAAACTCGCTCGTATAGCCCGGATGCCCGTGCAGAACGAGGCAATCCCGAATGGCGTTCGTTGAAAACCGCGGCGCCATCCATTTGACCATCCCCGCAACCTTCGAACTGGACCGGCCCTGGTCCCGAAGCCAAAGCCCCTGATAGCAAAGCAGCCGAACGGCTTCGAGCATGCTGATGTGTTCCACGATGGGGAACGAGACGCCTTCGAAAGTGGCAATGGGCCTGCCGAAAGCGCTTCTCTGTTTCGTATATTCAATGGTTTCCTCGAGGGAAACCATGGCCGGCGCGATGGCTTCCAAAGCCAGAAGGATTCGGCTTACGTCGAATCCCTGCATACCCATGACGAACCCGGTTCCTTCTTTGCCGATCAGGTAGTCCTCCGGAATCTCGACGTCGTCCATGAAAATGGATCCTCTTGCCACGGATCTCACGCCCATGTCTTCATAGGATTGAAGCTCGACACCCGGGTACTTCGTCGGCACCACAAAGCAGCTGACGCCCCTGGCGCCCGCCGCGGGGTCTGTCTTCGCAAATACAATGGCGAAATCGGCATCCATCATGGCCGTGATGCCGGCTTTTTCACCGTTGAGGATATATTTCGCCCCCTTTTTGATCGCCGTCGCTTTCATGGCAACGGCATCGGTTCCCGATCCCGGTTCGGTGATGGCAAAGGCGGGTATCTGATCCCCCGCCAGGAACGGTTCCAGAAACTCTTTCCGGATCTTGTCATTTCCATGCGCGAGAATCTCCGCGTCGAGATGACCCACCACAAAGGTGGACATGGTCAGGCTGCAGTCACCCCGTGAGACTTCCTCGCAAACCATTCCTTCCGTCACGTGGGAGGCCCCCATCCCGCCCTTGTCCGGAGGTATGGCCATGCCGATGAGACCCAGTTCGCCTATCTTCTTGTTGATATGCTTCGGATACTTCTTTTCCCTGTCCCATTGCGTATAATAAGGAGCCACTTCCTTTTCCGTAAATTTTCTCACCATGTCGCGCAGCGCGATCTGTTCCTCGTTGAATTCAAAATGCATCGTTCTCTCCTTCGTGCGTTATCTTTTTCGAGCGATGTCCAGAAATCCCTAGACCATATTCAAACCGCCGCTCACGCTTAAAACCTGACCCGTAACGTAGCTCGCCTTGTCAGAGGCGAAAAAGGCCACGGCTCCGGCGATGTCCTCAGGCTGTGCCAGGCGGCGCAGCGGGATCGCTTTCTTGAGCCCTTCGGCAATGGCCGGATTGTCGCCGGCGACAGCGGCGAAAAACGGCGTATCCGTGGGTCCCGGAGACACAACGTTTACTGTAATACCATGACGGGCCACTTCTCGCGCAATGGTCTTCGAAAAAGCAATAATTCCTCCCTTTGCCCCGGAGTACACCGCTTCGCCACTGGATCCCACGCGTCCGGCATCTGACGCAATACTGACAATCCTTCCGTACTTGCGCTCGATCATTGCGGGAAGCGCTGCTTTGAAACAATTGATGGGCCCTCGCAGGTTGATTGCGATGACTTTATCCCAGGTTGCAGGTTCGCTCTGGATGAAAAGCTCCATCTTGTCCCATCCCACATTGTTGACGAAAACGTCTACGCAGCCAAATGCCGCGATCGTTTCTTTCACCATTTTATCGCACTGGGCAAGATCCGTTATATCGACCGTAACGGCAATGGCTTCCCGGCCCATCGCCTTGATCTCTCCGGCTGTTTTCTTTGCCGTTTCCGGATTTAAATCGGCCACGCATACTTTCGCACCCTCGCCGGCCAATTCGAGAGCAATAGCCCTTCCGATTCCCTGCCCACCGCCTGTTACAATGGCCACCTTATCTTTTAACTTCATAAACGTACCTCCTGTAATATTCATATCGTTGTTGCGGGCATCTTCACGGTCATACGTTTTTTAAGACTCCCGCCGATTCATCTCATTCTATTTTTTCCCAAAGGATCCCGTGTCCGTCAACTCCACAAGCAGTCCCTTCGCGCTCTTGGGATGGATGAAAGCAACCCGGTCAGGACCTTCATACATTTTCCCGATGATCTTGAGGCCCTTGCCTTCAAGTTCACCCACAAGCTTTTCAAGATCCTCGCAAAATACGGAGATATGATGTAGCCCGCCTCCTGAATTTTTCATGAACGCCCCGATGGGACCATCGGGTCCCGTGGGCTGCATAAGTTCAAAGTTCGTCCCTTTCAGCGTGACGATGGACGATATCTGCTGGAGCTGCGGATATTCTGTTCTCTTGTATTCCACGGCTCCAAAGGATTCCTTTAAAAAATTCAGCATCTCGTCAATATTCGCCACCGCAACCCCAATGTGGTCTATACCTTTAATCATTTCTCTCTCCTTTTATCGTGATATCTACAGGGGAATATTCCCGTGTTTTCTGTCAATGCGGTCTTCCGGCTTATCCTTGAGAAGCTTCAGCGTCCGGAAAAGATGCTCCCTGGTCTCCTGCGGTTTGATGATCAAATCGACGACCATTTTGCCGGCGTAATGGTAGGGAGAGTTGAATGTCCTCCGGTACTCATCGATCTTCTCTTTTTTCATGGCTCTTTTGTCCGACGCCGCAGCGATTTCTTTCCGATAAAGAATTTCTACCGCCCCCTCGGCGCCCATGATGGCCATTTCGGCCGTCGGCCAGGCAAAAACGATATCCGCTCCCATGGTTTTTGATCCCATGGCCGCCCATGAGCCTCCGTAAGCTTTTCTGACTACAAGAAGAATTTTCGGGACCTGAGCCTCCACGTAACCATAGAGCATCTTCGCTCCGTGCCGGATGATGCCTTTGTGTTCCTCAGCGACTCCCGGAAGATAACCGGGTACATCGGCAAATGTAAGAATGGGGATATTGAAGCAATCGCAGAACCGATAAAACCTCGCGGCCTTATCCGATGCGTCGCTGTCGATGGATCCTGCCAGCACGGTTGACTGGTTCGCGACGATTCCCACGCTGAAACCGCCGATTCTTGCGAATCCGGTGATCATGTTCCGGGCAAAGCGTTCCTTGACTTCGAAAAAATCTCCGTCGTCCGCGATGGAACGAATGACCCGTTTCATGTCAAAGGTTTTCTTCAGATTGTCAGGGACGATATCTACAAGGTCATCGCATTTCCGGAGGGGATCATCCGTCGATTGCATACAGGGCGGTTTTTCATAACAACTGGATGGAATGAAACCCAGCAGCTTCTTCACCTGATCCAGGCAGTCCTTTTCGTCCTTCGCGACAAAATCCGCCACGCCGGACACTTCACTGTGGGCCTTTGGACCTCCGAGTTCTTCTCCGGTGATATCCTCGTTCAGCACCTCTTTGATGACCCTCGGCCCGGTGATATACATCTCGCTGGTCTTTTCAATCATGAATATGAAATCCGTCAGGGCCGGCGAGTAACATCCTCCTCCGGCGCATGTCCCCATGATACAGGATATCTGAGGCACGACACCCGAACTCCGGATGTGCTCGTAAAAAAGCATGCTGTACGTTCCGCTGCCCTCCTGAATCCGTGCGCCCGCCGTATCCACAAGACCGATCATGGGAGATCTCGTTTTTACAGAAAGCTTTTGCGCATGGGCAATTTTCGTGGCGCTTGTAAAACCGATGCTTCCCCCGAGGACAGTAAAGTCCATGGCGTAAATAAAAACCCGCCTTCCCTCTACATCCCCGTAGCCCGTGATGACACCGTCGCCGTATGGGCGGTTTTTCTCCATTCCGAAATCATGGCACTGGTGCTGGGCATACATGTCCAGCTCCACGAATGTTCCGTTGTCGAAAAACAGGTCGATCCGCTCGCGGGCTGTGAGCCGACCTTTCCCATGCTGCTCTTGAACGGTCTTCGGACCACCGCCTGCTTTTACTTCTTTTTCAATACGCTCGAGATCGTCGATCAGATTTTTTACGGACATGAGTCTTCTTTCCATTGACGGACCGAGGAGAAATCCTGTGATCTCCCCTCGGTCCCCCAAGGTTGGGGGTAAAACATTATACTTCTTTGATGTTGCTGCGCCACTGCTTCAAGTCAATGCCTACCCGCTCCATCTCCTCTCCAAGAATCCTTACTGTATTTTCCCAGAACATGGATTCGAGGACGCCTTCACGCCAGCCGAATGTCATATGCTGGTAAATAACGCCGTCCAGGGGGTAAAGATTGAACTCGGAGCCGAACATGTATTTATGCCTCTGGCGGCGGTTTGCCTCATAAACGGTCTTGGGGGCGTTGTCCGGCAGGTATTGCGGCCAGATACCCGAGAGCTCCCGGTAGATATTCCCCTTGTGGCGGCAAAGCAGAACGGCATCCTCATCCCGGCCGTCGGAACAATGCAGCATGATGATCTTCAAATTCGGGAAATCCGCGGAGATATCGTCGATATCAGGAATCAGCTGCATGGTGTATTTGATCTTTGTCCCAAGGGCGCCCGGCGCGCCGCTCCCGAGACCGGTAAAACCGGTATGGAGCTGGATCGGCATGCCCAGGTCCTGGCAGAGGTCCCACAACGGATAGAACTGTTTATCATTCACGTGGAAGGCCTGACCGACCTGCTGGAATTTGAGCCCCATCAGCTTCAATTCCTTGCAGCAGCGAATCGTTTCTTCAAGGGCCTTCCAGCCCTGCCAGGGATCGACGGAGCCCCAGCCTGAGATGACGGTATCGGGATACTTGTCTCTCATGGCCGCGATTTCATCGTTGGTGTTGTCTTTGTACAGCGGATCACTGCCCATGGTTGTCTGCGCCGCCCACGCGCAGGGCATGACTTTCACGCCGAGTTCCTGAAAGGGAACAACCCACTCGTCTTCCGTCGGCAGAGCAGCCGATATCTGTTCGGGTGTGATATCCTTTTTTCCGTAAAGGTATTTCTCCAGATGCACCCGGAATTTTCCCAGGCTCCTCCAGCCGGTCTGGGTATAGGGATGGGTATGGATATCAATGATCGGTGGCATCCCCTTCCTTGCCTCCAGGATCATCTCTTTCAGCTCAGGATCCACCTTCGCAAAATTCTTCTTCATAATCAGTTTATCAAAGTATTTCTTCTTGTCTTCTTCCATCTGAAGCATTCCGTATTGCTTTTTTTCCGCCATAACTTCCTCCTTT
>CAYXFF010000039.1:8628-14655 GCA_964464185.1 uncultured Syntrophaceae bacterium
CCATTCAAGTTTATCTAAAAAGGACTTATTGTCAACCGATAATCATCATGAGATCATCGGCTTCGACTTCGTCATTTTCCTTCACTCGGATATCCTTGATGACACCCGACACGGGCGCATAGATCGGGTTCTCCATCTTCATCGCATCGAGCTTCAACAGTTCATCGTCCTCATTGATCCTGTCCCCGACTTTTACTAATATCTTCATTATCTTCCCCGCCATGGGCGCCAGCAATTCTTCCATTTCCATCTACCTCCCAATGTCTGTTTTTCAAAAAATTTTAAATCTATTCCTTCGAAAGACAGGGGCTTTCTCCGCGTCATTCCTGTAAATCGATCAACCTTATTTCACCATAAGTCATGCAAATGACAGGCCACTCTTCCGATGTAATGTTATCATGCTGAATTTACAGGATATATGATTATTTTATTCGACAAGCTGATGATTGGAAATTTATCATACAGCCTAACTGGTGTATATTATTATGTACACCTATAGACGAGCGGATTGCGCTATGCGGGAAATCATACAGATCAGATATGATAAGGACTTTGCTGACGAGGCATCTCTACATGTAGATTTATTTATACAGATTGAATTTTGTATCTTTTTATCTTTTGATAGAGGGCCGTCCTGTGCACACCAAGAAGCTTCGCCGCTTTGACTTTATTGCCTCCGACGAATTGAAGCGCTTCTGCGATAGCCTTCTTTTCTGCTTCGGCAACGGTTACCCTCAGAGGACCGGCGAAGCTTTTCATTTCTTCCTTTCCCCGGCTGTATTCCCGTATTCTTGTGGGGAGATCCTTGAATAAAATCGTATCCCCTTCAGCTGTGATCATGGCTCTTTCCAGAACATTTCTCAACTCCCTTACATTTCCGGGCCAGGAATATCTTTTAAGGGCCTCCATGGCCTCATCCGAAATCGAAGCGGGCACTGTGCTCATCTTCTCGCTCAGCTCTTCCATAAGGTAAAGAGCAATGGCAGGAATATCTTCGGGTATACTTCTTAGGCTCGGCGTATGAATCATGAAAATATTTATCCGATAATAAAGATCTGTCCGGAACGTTGCCTTCTTGATCATTTCCTGCAGATCCCTGTTGGTCGAGCATATGAGCCGGAAGTCGAGTTTTATGGGTTTGGTCCCACCGACACGATCTACTTCATGCTCCTGCAAAACACGCAGCAGCTTCGCCTGCATGTTGGGAGGCATATCTCCGATTTCGTCAAGGAGAATGGTTCCGCCCTGCGCCAGTTCGAATTTTCCTGGCTTTCCCTGAGGACGCGCCCCTGTAAAAGCTCCCCCTTCATAACCAAAAAGCTCACTCTCAATCAGTTCATGAGGAATGGCCGCGCAGTTCACCCGTATGAAAGGACCCTCAGCACGGCGGCTGTTATGGTGGATAAAATAGGCGCATGCCTCCTTACCGGTTCCAGACTCACCGGTCAAAAGAACGGCCGCATCGCTCTTGGCCGCCTGCAGTGCGTTTTCTTTCTCCTCACGGATCAACTCGGAACTCCCGACAATCCTATCGAGCTGAATTTCACTTTTAAGGCTTTTTACCTCCTTCCTGTAATACTTTAATTGACCCTCAAGAACTTCGAGCTTGCGATAAAGGTCCCTCACCTTTTCCAGCCGGTGAAAAATCCGCTTGCCCAGGACACCAATAATGTTTCCGTCCTGATCGCGAAGAGGTATCCGTGCGACAATCTGCTGCCTGCTGCCGAGCAGATAGGTTTCACCTATCTCGGGCTTCCCTGTTACGAGGGTCTCGTGCATTCGGCTGTTTTTATTTATTTCGGTTATATGTTTTCCCACGGCCTGCTCCGGTGTCTTCCCGTAAAGACCCACGTTGTACCGGCTCATGAACCGTACGATTCCCTCCTTATCAATCACAATGGGGCATTCATAAGGATTGTCGACAAAGGCATCCAGCAACTGCTCGTCTATGTAACTCAACCAGACGGGTTTTCTTATTCTTGGCATGGATTCATTCCTTGATTTCACCCTCACGGGAGATAACAGCTTGAAGCGCTTTGGATTCCATAAGTGTAGTCTATAATATACATAAGGGCTCCCTGTCAAGAACTTCACCCGATTTGCTTTCAGACATATATCTCTCATTCCCGGCAGCATCTAATTGATTGACATATTTCACGCGATTTGATAGGCAAACCGATATCAAATCCACACCATATGAAGACAGGATAAACGTTGAAACCGGCCATTATTGTCGTTGACATGCTTAAAGATTCCTTCAATGACGCCCACGGGAATCCCGTAACCCCCTTTGCAAGGTCCATTGTCCCTCGTATCAATCGGCTTACGGAAAGGGCACGCAGCCAGTCCATTCCCGTTATTTTCTCCATGGACAGTTTTCTCCCGGGAGATTTCATCTTTGGAGGGAAAATGAAAGCGCACTCCCTTCGCGGAACGCCGGGAGCCGAGGTGACGGATGAACTGAATCAAATCCCGACGGATTATTATTCTCCCAAGCGCCGTTTCAGCGCCTTTTTCAAAACAGACATTGATCAGACCCTTCGCCTGCTGGACGTGGATACAGCCGTCATTACGGGAATCAATTCACACTGGTGCGTTCTTTCCTCGGCTCTCGATGCCCTCGCCAACGACTTTCATGCCATCATTATTGAAGACTGCTGCGCCAGCTACACACGGGAGATCCATGAAACCACCATGAACCTTTACCGAAAAAATCCCCTTTTTCCGCTTTTCAGGATTTTAACGCTGGACGAGTTTTTGAAGGAGCTTAAACCCGAACGATCATCTCAATAAGACCGCCGGACACGCGCCATTCCGGTGATAAACTGTTTATGATATGCCAGAGTCATTCCACGAGTTATTTGCATAACGTCCTATAGACGAATGTTTTTAATAAACAAGGAGAGGGAGGAGAAATGAATTTAGATCTGACGGAAGAACAAAGAATTATCCAGGACACGGCACGAAATTTTGCCAAGTCCGAGTTGGAGCCTGTCGCTGGAAAGCTCGATCAGGAGGGCGACCGGGAGACCTTTCTCAAGAATCTGAGAAAGCTTGCCGAACTGGGTTTGATGGGAATTAACGTGAGCGCCAAGTACGGCGGATCCGAGGCCGGCGTGATCGCCTTCAGCTTGGCCGTCACAGAGATCGCGAGGGCCTGCGCGTCAACGGCGGTCACCATGTCCGTAACCAACATGGTCAACGAGGTCATCCAGGCCATCGGCACTGAAGAGCAGAAAATGACCTACATCCCGAAAATGTGCTCAGGTGAGTATTATGCCGGGGGGTTTGCATTGACGGAAACCATGGCTGGATCTGACCCGGCTGGAATGCGCATGACGGCCGTTCTTGACGGTAACGAATGGGTTTTAAACGGTTCTAAAATGTTTATCACCAGCGCTGAATACGCCGGCGTATTCGTGACCTGGGCCGTAACCGACAAGAACGCACCCAAAGGCAAAGGCATCAGCACGTTTCTCGTCGAGAATGGGACCAAGGGTTTGACCGTAGGCCGCGCCGAGCACAAGATGGGACAGCACGCCTCCGTGACGAATGAACTCCTTTTTGATGATTGTCGCATTCCAAAGAACGCGCTGATGGGTAAACTCGGCGACGGTTTCCGCACCGCGGCTGGAGAACTCGCGGGCGGAAGAATCGGCATCGGATCGCTCGCGCTTGGCGTCGGACTTGCAGCCATTGAATATGCGACACGTTACGCGAAGGACAGGCGGCAGTTCGATCAGCCCATCACGCATTTTCAGGCCATCCAGTGGATGATGGCCGAGTCCTATACGGAACTCGAGGCCTCCCGGCTTCTCCTGATGAATGCTTCCTTCAAGAAAGAACAGGGCAAATATTTCGCCCGCGACGCCTCCATGGCCAAATACTTTGCCACGGAAGCCGCCGAAAGGGCCACATACAATGCTGTTCAGATGCTGGGAGGCTATGGTTACACGGCAGAGTTCCCCGTTGACCGTTATTACAGGGACGTTCGAATCACGTCCATATACGAAGGCACAAATCAGATCCAGCGGCTGATCATTGCGCGGGATATCCTGAGCAGCATGAAGTAATAAATGCAGGTATTGATACAACAAGCCGTTATTTAAAGTTCATTTCGTCTATGTATCTTTCGGGTTCCGGCGTCGTGTGTGCCGGACCCGGAAGATCAAACCCGCGCTTTCACTTCTATCGGTCTTTCACGACAAAATGGGGAGGAGAGGTTCATGGAATTTGAGAATATCATTTACTCAAAAAAAGATGGGGTCGCCGAGATCCGTCTCAACAGGCCCAAGCTGTTTAACGCCCTGGATCTGAAACTCGGGGGCGAACTCGTTGCCGCGCTGGAGGATTGCGGCGATGACTCGAACGTCCGTGCCGTCATTTTAACGGGCGAGGGAAAGGCCTTCTGTTCCGGCGGCGATATCCAGTATTTCAAATCCTTTCTGGACAGCGATCCGTCGTCACCCTTCCGCCAGGTCATCAAGTTTTTGAATCTCGCTGTGATCAACATCCGCAGAATGCCGAAGCCGGTCATCGCCGCAATCAACGGCGCCGCGAGTGGCGCCGGCATGAGCCTTGCTGTCGCCTGCGATTTGAGGATGGCCACCGCTTCCGCGCGGTTCCGTCAGGCTTACACGGGAATCGGCATGGTGGGTGACGGGGGATGGACACTGTTCGTTCCTCTGCTGGCGGGTTATAGCAAGGCCATGGAGCTTCTCCTTCTTGACCCCGTTTTCGATGCCCATCAGGCTATGGCCTGGGGTCTCGTCACTCAAGTGGTCGAAGACGGACAGCTTGAGAACGCCTCCATGGAAATGGCTTCAAGGCTGGCTCAGGGACCCACCAAGGCCTTCGGCATAGCCAAAGAAAACATGAACAGGGCTTTGATGGCTGTCCTTGAAACTCAGTTGGAACTCGAACGCTCGGGCATGATAGCTGCGTCCCGAACTTCGGACTATCTTGAGGGACTGAAGGCCTTCACGGAAAAGCGCAAGCCGGATTTCAAGGGCAGATGATTCAATAGCACCGCCGCTTGCCAAGAGAATCTTCAAGCTCCGAAAGGACTTTAAGCCTTTCGACCACATGGACGAAGGCATGGGCGGCTTTTTCTATCTGCCTGCGGGTATTGTCTCTACCCAGACTGAACCGGATGGTGCCTCTCGCCCGTTCGGGGGGAATTCCCATTGCCGATAGGACGTGAGAGATTTCGACCTTCTCGGAGGTGCAGGCCGATCCGGCTGAAAGGGCGATCCCTGCCTTATCCATTTCACGAACCATGTCTTCACCCAGCAGATCCGGAACGGATAAACTGAGAACATGGGGCAACCTGTTTTCAGCATGACCGTTCACGACAACCCCGGAAAGGCGTGCAGAGATCAGGTCCTGAAGCAGATTTCTCAGATTCTCAAGGCGTTTCGATTCGGTCCCGCGTTCTTTCAGCGCCATTTCACATGCTTTACCCATCCCCACGATAGAAGCCACGTTTTCTGTTCCGCTGCGAATATTTTTTTCCTGATGACCCCCGTAAAGAAGCGGCGTGAGAGAGGCCCCCTCCCTGATATAAAGGGCTCCCACCCCCTTCGGCCCATAGATCTTATGGGCCGACAGAGAAAGAAGGTCCGCGCAAAGGACTTCCACATTCACGGTCACTTTCCCCGCCGTCTGCACGGCATCCGTGTGAAACAGCACTTCCTTTTCTGCCGCGATCTTTCCTATCTCTTCAACGGGCTGGATGGTTCCCACCTCGTTGTTCGCGTGCATGATGCTGATGAGGATGGTTTTCCTGGTGATGGCCTTTTTCAAGGCTTTCAGATTCACAGACCCCCTGCCATCCACTGGAAGGAAAGTCACGTGGAAGCCCATGCTTTGAAGAAATTCGCAGGTTTTGAGCACGGCGTGATGCTCTATGGCGGATGTGATAATATGGTTGCCCTTATCCTTGAAAGCCATCGCAGTGCCCTGAAGGGCAAGATTGTTGGCCTCCGTTCCCCCGCTCGTAAAATAAATCTCAGACGCCTTGGCGCC
>CAYXFF010000040.1:0-2481 GCA_964464185.1 uncultured Syntrophaceae bacterium
TGGATCGTCCTGTAGCGATCAGTCTGAATCTGTTCTTCGCGTGCCGAGCGTGATGATGAACAAACCCAGAATGGCCAGCGTGTACCCGGTGAGCATGACCGCTATTTTTACGTTTCCTGAATAGAGCGGGGCCAGACCCTTCACAAGACCCACTCCGGAAAAGGCCAAGAGGGTTCCCATAACCCAGTACTTGAGTCTGCCCTTCATCATTTGAGCAACGTTATGTAGATTCCGGCGATAATCGCCGACGTGATCACTCCGCTGATATTGGCCCCGATCGCATAGGGAAGGATCTGGGCCTTCATATTGGCGAGATGGACTTCTTTCTGGGCCACTTTAGACGTGGTGGGCACGCAGGAGACGCCGGCGATTCCCACCACGGGATTAAACTGTCCCTTGCTTACGAAATACATGATATAGCCCCCGATGATGCCTCCGATCCCCGAGAGCAGCAAGGAGGTCATTCCCAGGATGAGAAGAATGAGCACCTTGGGATTCAGGATCGTGTTGGCCTCGCAGAGAACACCCAGGAGAAGCCCCAGGAAGAAGGTGGACCCGTAAAGGATGGGCCCCTCGATGAAAGCTTTGAACGGTGCGACGTTGGCATCCCGGATGATGACGCCGAGAAAGAACGACATGAAGAGGGGCGCCGCGACAGGGAAAAGCAGACAAAGAATGGTGCAGGTGATGAGCGAAAAGGCAATTTTTTCCCCGGGCTTCACTCTCGGGATCTTCTTGAGGTCCATTTTTATGCCCCTCAATTTTTTGGGAATGAGGAGCCGGATCAGGAAGGGGTATCCCCCGTAGGTCAGGCTGAGATAGAGATAAGCGACCACGCTGATCGGAACGAAAAGGTCTCTGGCAAGCATCAAAGACGTGAACAGGACCATGGGCCCGTCGGCGCAGCCGACCATGGCGATGGAGGCCGCTTCCTTGGGGGGCAGCCCCATGGCAATGGCTATGGGGAACGTGGCGATGGTGCCGAGCTCTGCCATGATGGCGATGAACATGCTGGTGAAAGGCGTTGCGAGGACATAGCCGATGTCGCAGAGAACACCGACGCCCATGAAAACGAGACAGGCGATGAGACCGTTGCTGAAGGTAAGGGTGTAAATGGGTTGGAGGAAGTCGATCTGCAGGATATCGAGCAGCTTAACCGGGTCCGTCACGAGCGGGTCAATGAATATCGTTCCCATGGTCGTTGCCGACAAATACAAAACGGCCGCGTTGACGGAAGCCATTCCCACCCCCATGGGGATCATCAGAAGGGGTTCGAGAATGTGTTTCACACCGCAATAGACGAGCAGGATGCCCAGGAGGATCAGCACGATCCTGGAGACGGCGATGGTCGGGTCCGCGTTGACCAGCGTGGCGATCCCTTGAAAAAGCTGCAGAATATCAATGTCCGGCATTTTGCACCTCCACCGATTCCTGTGCGGCGGGTTTCGCCAGGACGGGTTTTTCTTCTTTCTTCGCTTTATTGTTGCTGCGGTTGATAATGGCAAAAATGATTTTGATCAGTCCGGCGACGAGAAAGGCAATGACGGCTGCGATCGCATACACAATGAAGGCAAACTTGACGGACTCCAGTATCATTTTAAATACCCCTCAAATCGGTTAATCATGACGAATTTAAATCCCCAATATAGTATATTAATAATAGCAAACAGCGTGCCAGCATCATATGCTATTGATTTTATTAATGTATTGTAATATTTTGGTTAAAACGAGGAAGGTTTTATGTAGAAAATAATCTACACGAATTGACAACACAGCCGTAGCCGGCGTGGATTCCGGTAGTATATTAAAGAGGACATGTAGACAATAATAAACAAAAAAGCGGTTCTGCTCCTACTTGAATAAAAAGGTTTATTAGATGATCTCCGGAAAATAGATGGAATATTAAAGCGTTAACAGTTCTTCCGGACTGTCAAGAAGGAAATCCGGATTTGCGAGTTGAAGCCGCTCTCCGGTGTGCCATCCCCAGGTGACGGCAACGGTTCGGACGCCGGCCTTCTTCGCTTCCTTGATATCCCCGACCGTATCCCCGACGTAGAACGTTTCATTCAGTACCGCATTCAGGAGCTCTGCGGCGCGGCCGATTTTCTCTATCTTGCTCAGCGTGAATTCATGTCCCAGGATATCCTCGAAATAGCGGTCGTAATGGTATCTTGAGAGGATGCGGCGTATGGCGTAATTCGAATTGGATGAGACGATGGCCAGGGTGTGCTGTTCTTTGAGTTTTTCCAGGACAGGCTCCATTTCCCCGACGGGTTTTACCCGGCCATAGTCGAGGACGGGAGCGAGGGCCGCCGACGCTTTCATGAAAGCCGCTACATCCACACCTTTATCGCGGATGCCTTCGTAGAAATTTTCCTCAAAGATGTCCAGAAATTCCTGGCGGTCCCTGAAGGGCGGCTTTCCAATCTCTTTGAGGCACCGGTTCACGGCATCCTCGTACAGGTCCAGGGAATCGACAAC
>CAYXFF010000040.1:2581-6803 GCA_964464185.1 uncultured Syntrophaceae bacterium
CTTTCCTGAACGGGCGGGTCGCGACGCCCGCCTCGGTGATGATGGCCGTTATGTAGCGATGAGGCGTGACATCAAAGGCCGGGTTGAAGACCTTCGTGCCTTCCGGCGCCGTCCTCACTCCGCCGAATTCGGCGACTTCCTCCTCGCCTCTCTCCTCGATGGGGATCTCCTTTCCCCTTTTGATGCCTGGATCGATGGTGGAAAGCGGCGCCGCCACGTAGAAGGGAATGCCGTTTTCCCTGGCCAGCACCGCCAGGGAGTAGGTTCCGATTTTGTTTGCTGTGTCACCGTTTGCCGCAATCCGGTCCGCACCGACGAGGACCAGGCTGATCTTTCCGCGGTTCATGAGAGAGCCGGCCGTGCTGTCGGTGATCAGGGTCGCGGGGATGCCCTCTTTCTGAAGCTCCCAGCACGTCAGTCGCGCGCCCTGCAGGACAGGCCTTGTCTCGTCCGCGTAAACGTGGACGGCCTTTCCCTCGTCCCGGGCGGTCCGGATCACTCCGAGGGCCGTTCCGTACCCCGCCGTGGCCAGGGCGCCGGCATTGCAGTGGGTGAGGATGTTGTCGCCGTCGCTTATGAAGCGGCTTCCGTGCCATCCGATCCGCCGGTTGATTTCGATATCTTCCTCGCCGATGCGAATCGCCTCCGCGATCAGGGCTTTCTTCACGCTCCCGGCATCCGCCTTCCCGGCGCTCTCCTTTTCAAAGCATTGCTTCATCCTCTCAATGGCCCAGAAAAGGTTTCGGGCCGTGGGACGGGAGCGCGAGAATTCATCGCAGATCCGCAGAAAATCCTTTTTCATGTCTCCGGGGTTTTCCGCAGGGAGGTCGAGAGCGCCTAGAGCGATTCCCATCGCGGCGGCGACGCCTATGGCCGGTGCACCCCGGATGGTCAGGTCTTTGATCGCCGCAATAACGTCCCGATAATTCCGGCACGTGAGACTGCGTTCCGTTAGGGGGAGGGCTTTCTGATCGATCATGACGACCGAATCATCGGCCCAGTAAATGGTTCGTATCATCCTGCAAGCATCTTTTTGAGGAGTTCGTTGACAAGGGCGGGATTCGCCTTTCCCTTCGTGACCTTCATCACCTGGCCCACAAAGTAGCCGAACACCTTTTCCTTCCCGGCCCGGTATTGTTCGAACTGCGCGGGATTGGCCCTGATGATTTCGTCGATGGTCTTTTTCAGGGCCTCTTCATCGGTGATCTGAACCAGGCCCTTTTCATCAATGATCTTGAGGGGGGCTTTGCCGCTTCGGTACATATCCTCGAAGACTTCCTTTGCGATCTTGCCGCTGATGGTCCCGTTTTCGATGAGATTGATCATCTCCGCCAGGTCGGGCGGCTTGAGGGCGCACTCCCGGATATCCCGTTTCTCCTCGTTCAGAAACCTCAGCAGGTCTCCCATGACCCAGTTGCTCACGATCTTGGGCTTCCCGCAAAGCCGAACCGCCTCCTCGTAATAGTCAGCGAGCGCCCGGCTGGACGTCAATACCCCCGCATCGTATGGCGGAATGCCATGGTCCCGGATAAATCGCTCCCGCTTTTCCAGAGGAAGCTCGGGAAGGGTCTTCCGCACCTCCTCGATCCAACCGTCGCTGATTTCAACCGTCACGAGGTCCGGATCGGGGAAGTACCGGTAGTCGTGGGCCTCCTCCTTTCCCCGCATGGAGAGGGTGACCCCCTGGGAATCGTCCCACAGCCTCGTTTCCTGGATCACCCGGCCTCCGCCTTCGATGATATACTGCTGGCGCTTGATCTCGTATTCCAGCGCCCGCTGGACATTCCGGAAGGAATTCATGTTTTTCAGTTCCGCCCGTGTTCCGAAGGGCTCCGTCCCTTTCGGCCGGATGGACACGTTGGCATCGCAGCGGAAGCTTCCCTCCTGCATGTTGCCGTCGCAGATTTCAAGGTAGACGAGGATTTCGTGAAGCCTTCGCAGATAGGCCGCCGCCTCTTCAGCGCTCCGGATGTCCGGCTCGCTGACGATCTCGATGAGGGGGACCCCGCAGCGGTTCACGTCCACGTAACTCGAGGGGTTCACCTCGTCGTGGACGAGCTTTCCCGCGTCCTCCTCCATGTGAATCCGGGTGATCCCGATGCGCTTCCTGTCCCCGTTGATCTCAATATCAATGTGCCCGTGCTCCGCGGGGGGCTGGGCGTACTGCGAGATCTGGTATCCCTTGGGAAGATCGGGATAGAAATAATTCTTCCGGGCGAAGACGTTCTGTCCGTTGATGGAGCAGTTCGTTGCCAGGGCCATCTTCATCATGAACTCCACGACCTTCCTGTTCAGAACGGGGAGCACGCCGGGCATGCCGAGGCAGATGGGACAGGCATTGGCGTTGGGGGCCGCGCCGAATCGCGTGGAGCAGCCGCAGAATATTTTGGAATCCGTCAGGAGCTGGGCGTGAACCTCCAGCCCGATAACCGCTTCGTATTCCATCAGAGGTTCGGCCTCCTTTTCTCGATCTTTGAGTGTTTCTCGTAAGCGGAGGCGATCCGGATCAATTTCTCCTCGGCGAAGTGGGCGGCCAGAAACTGGACCCCGATGGGGAGGCCTCCCGCGGTGTAGCCGCAGGGGACCGATACACCCGGGATGCCCGCGAGGTTCGTGGAGATCGTGAAAATATCGGAGAGGTACATCTGGAGCGGGTCATCCATCTTTTCCCCTATATGGAAGGCAGGCGTGGGGCTCGTGGGCGTCATGATCACGTCGCAGGATTGGAAGGCCTCGTCAAAATCCCGCTTGATCAAGGCCCGCACCTGGGAGGCTTTCTTGTAGTAGGCGTCATAATAACCGGATGAAAGGGCGTACGTGCCGAGCATGATCCGCCTCTTCACTTCCGTGCCGAATCCCTCCGAGCGTGTCCTTTTGTACATCTCCATGAGGTCCCGGCCTTCTTTCGAGCGGTAGCCGTACTTGACACCGTCGTAGCGGGCCAGGTTGGAGCTCGCCTCGGCCGGAGCGACGATGTAGTAAACGGCCAGGCAGTATTCCGTGTGAGGAAGAGAAACGTCCACGCAGCGGGCGCCGAGACCCTTGATGACTCCGATGGCCTTTCTGACGGCGGCTTCCACCTCGGGGTCGATGCCCTCGATGAAATACTCTTTCGGGATTCCAACGGTCCAGCCTTCGATGCCCTTTGACAGGAAATTCGTGAAATCGGGAACCTCCGCCTGGACGGACGTGGACTCGCGGGGGTCGTATCCGGAAATGACGTTCAACAGGATGGCGCAGTCCTCCACGTCCTTTGTGAAGGGGCCGATCTGATCGAGGGACGAGGCGAAGGCGACAAGCCCGTATCGCGAGACGCGCCCGTAGGTGGGCTTCATTCCCACGACATCGCAGAGGGCCGCCGGCTGCCGGATGGACCCTCCCGTGTCCGACCCGAGGGAAGCGATGCATTCATCGGCGGCGACCGCCGCCGCCGAGCCGCCGCTCGAGCCGCCCGGAATTCTGTCCAGGTCCCATGGATTTCTCGTCACCCCGAAGTGCGACGTCTCCGTGGAAGAACCCATGGCGAATTCGTCCATGTTGGTCTTTCCGATGAAAACGGCTCCGGCATCGCGGAGCTTTTCCACAACCGTGGCGTCGTAAGGGGGGACGAAGTTGCTGAGGATTTTTGATCCGCAGGTGGTTCTTATTCCTTTGGTGCAGATGAGATCTTTGACGGCGATGGGAATCCCCGTGAGAGGCCTTGCGTTTCCTTTCCGGATTTCCTCATCGGCCCTGCGGGCTTCCTCCCGGGCCGAGTCCTTCAACAGGGTGATATAGGAATGAATCCGGTCTTCCACCGTGTCAATACGTTGAATAACGGATTCCACGACATCGACGGAGGTGGTGTCGCCGCCGCGCAGTTTTTTCTGCAGTTCATGAATCGTGAGTTGATGGAGTTCCATTGCGACCTCTGGGATGACTTTATTCGATGACCTTTGGGACCCGGAAGCTGCCCGCCCTCTCGTCCGGCGCGTTCGCCATCGACAGATCATGGGGGAGAGACGGCTTCACCTCATCGTTCCGGAAGGCATTGCTGAGATAGGTCGCATGGGTGAGCGGTTCAACGCCGGTGGTGTCCACCCGGTTGAGTTTTTCCATGTAAAGCAGGATATCGTTGAGCTGCGAGGTGAATTTTTCCTTCTCCTCATCGCTGAATTCCAGCCGGGCGAGATGCGCCACGTACCCGACCTCTTCCTTTGTGATCTTCACTGTGTTTCCTCCG
>CAYXFF010000040.1:6903-14246 GCA_964464185.1 uncultured Syntrophaceae bacterium
TCGATCGAGCGGTCGGCCTCCGCTTCCATCTTTTTCAAATCTTCATCAGGAACGCGCGTATCGCCCCTCATCTCGTTGAGGACCGTCTTGCAGGAGTCGGTCAGTCCCCCGATATGGTATCCACCCTCCAGGGTGACGGCAAACCGGCCCCCGCAGCATGCATCGGCGATATCCAGGAGAACTCTGGCCAGGCAGGCGAACCCTTTCGGAGTCACTTTCATTCCGCCCAGGGGGTCCTTGAAGTAAATGTCGAATCCCGCCGAGAGGAGCACCATATCGGGTTTGAATTCAAGCGCGACAGGCTGCAGGATGGTCCTGAAAATCTTTACATATTCATTATCGCCGGGGCCCGTCCTGAGGGGCACGTTGATCGTGTAACCCTTGCCCGCTCCCCTCCCCACCTCCTGGGCGCTGCCCGTGCCCGGGTAATAGGGATACTGGTGGGTGGAGAAATAAATGATCCTGGGATCGTCGTAAAAGGAGTGCTGTGTCCCGTTTCCATGGTGAAGGTCCCAGTCCACCACGAGAATTCTTTTCATTTGATGTTTCTTGATGGCGTGCATGGCGCCGATGGCCACATTGTTAAAGAGGCAGAATCCCGCGGCCCGGTCGGCCTCGGCATGGTGCCCGGGCGGTCTCACGAAGGCGAAGGCATTCTGGACGTCCCCCCGGACGACGGCGTCTATGGCATTGTTGAACCCGCCCACGGCCAGCCTCGCTGTTTCGTACGACTCCGGCGAGGTTTCCGTATCGGGGTCAAGATAGGTATGAGCCTTTCCCGCCGTCTTCGCGACCGCCTCAATGTACCATTGCTCATGAATCATCCCTATTTCTTCTGTGGTCGCGTACGCCGGTTCGATCAGGGTGAATTTATCCTTCATGTCCGGGGCTTCGAGCATCTTGTATATGGCTTCCAGTCTTTTGGCCGATTCGGGATGGAATACGCTGGTTTCATGCATGAAGTATCTTGTATCCTTCACAATCCCTGTTCTTGAAGGCACCTGCCACCTCCGTCTTTCAGTAATTTCCGTTTACTCTTTTGAGTCAACGCGATACCCCGCGAAGCGTCCGGGGTGTAAACTTTCCTCTGGAAAATTAAGGTTGTTTACCATACAATGCCTCAAAAAGCAAAAGGTTTGGGATGTGCCTTTTGCTTAAAAACATTGACAAATTCTGTAAACCGTATATAGTCCCCGGCGTTCGACGCCAGAGGGAAACAGGGGAAGGAAAGAGTGAATATAGGGATTCCCGAACTTATCGTGATTCTGATCGTGGCCCTCCTGGTCATTGGTCCGAAGAAGCTGCCGGATGTCGCCACGGCCCTCGGCAAGGCCCTTGCCGAGTTCAAGCGTGCCATGGAGGATGTCAGGGACGAGATGAATGTGAGGGAGGTCAAGGAAGAGGTCGACGGCCTGAAGGACTCTCTTTTATTGAAGAAAAGTTACGAAGAGGATAAAAAAGAGGACGTTCCATCCCCTGAAGAGAATATTCCTGAAAAACATCCCGCCCAAGACCCCCAGCCCGACAGTAAAGCAAAACCCGGGGAAGGCTCATAATCCGCGCGGTTTATGGAGTCACAGGGGGACGCAGCCATTCGATTGAGCCGACATGGATAAGATTTCAGAAGATAAAATGTCTCTGACCGATCATCTCGAGGAATTGAGAAAGAGACTGATGCGAAGCCTCATAGCGGCTTTCATCGCCTTCGGGGTCTGCTACAATTTCAAGGAGTGGCTCTTTGAGATTATCACCCGGCCGCTGGTGGAATCTCTTCCGAAAAACACCTCCATGATCTACACGAGCCTTCCCGAAGCCTTCTTCAATTACCTGAAGATATCTTTTTTCGCGGGTCTGGTCGTCGCGAGTCCTTACATCCTCTACCAGATCTGGAGATTCATATCTCCCGGCCTTTACTCGTCGGAGAAAAAATATGTCCTCCCTTTTGTTCTTTCCTCGACGTTCCTTTTTGCGGGGGGAGTGCTCTTCGGCTATTTTATCGCCCTTCCTCCGGCTTTCAGGTTTTTTCTCGAATTCTCAACGGACTTTCTCAAGCCCATGCTTACCATCAGGGAGTATCTCTCCCTGTCGATCAAGCTCCTTCTGGCTTTCGGCATTGTCTTTGAGATACCTGTCTTCATCTTTTTTCTCGCGAAGATCGGCGTGGTGAATTCGAAGATGCTGGCGAAGCAGAGGAAATACGCCATCCTGCTTATCTTCATCGCCGCTGCCATTCTGACCCCGACGCCGGATGCCTTTACCCAGACGATCATGGCCATACCCATGATGATCCTTTATGAGATAGGCATTTTCGTGGCAAAATGGGGAGAGAAAAGAAAAACAAAAAAAGAAACGGAAGAGGTCGCTGAAGAGAAGACATGAGAAAGAAGCCCCCGGACCTGTCGATTAAAAAAATAAAGGACAGCGCGAGGAAAAGCCGGTGGTTCAGAAAAATTTTTCTCTGGATCCTGATCCTTTTTCCTTTCCTCGTTGTGGGCGGGGGGATTTACATTTACGTGATCATCCGCGACCTGCCGGATATCTATTCCCTCAAGGACTACAGGCCGAGCATCACGACCCGGATTTATTCCGACAACAACCAGCTGATCGAAGAGTTTTTCATCGAAGACAGGCGCTTTGTTCCGATCAACAAGGTTCCCAAGTACGTGGCCTATGCCTTTGTGGCGGCGGAGGATTCACGGTTTTTCCAGCACGAGGGGATCGATCTTCAAGGACTGCTCAGGGCGACGATCAAGAACCTGACCCATGGGGCCATTGTCCAGGGCGGCAGCACCATCACTCAGCAGTTGGCAAAATCCATTTACCTGTCACCGGAAAGGAGCATTACGAGAAAGATCAGGGAGGCCGTTCTGGCCTACCGGATGGATCAGTACCTGCAAAAATACGAGATCCTGAACCTCTACCTGAACCAGATCTATCTGGGGCATGGAACTTACGGGATCGAGGCGGCATCGCAGTGTTACTTCGGCAAGAGCGCGAAAGAGCTGAACCTGGCCGAGGCGGCCCTGCTCGCCGGCCTTCCCAAGGCCCCGAGCCGGTATTCGCCCTTTGTCAGCATCGAAAAAGCCAGGCAGCGGCAGGCCTATGCGCTGGGCCGGATGGTTGAAGACGGCTACATCACCGAGGCCGAGAAAGAGAGGGCACTCCATGCTCCCATCCGCCTGAACACCAGCGGACCCAAGGGAAAGATCGCGCCCTATTTCACGGAAAATGTTCGAAGGCACATCCTCACGCGTTACGGAAGCGAAGCCCTCTACAAGGAAGGGCTGGAGGTCTACACGACGCTGAACGTTGAAATGCAGAGAGCGGCCACGGCCGCCGTGGAGAGAGGCCTTCAGGAACTGGAGAAGAGAGAGGGTACAAGGGTTACGGTCAAGAAACTTTCGCCGTCAAGAGTGGAATCGTTTCTTGCCGGGGTGGAAAGGGAGCTTTCAAAAAAGCCCATGGAAAAGGGACAGCTTGTCCATGCCCTCATCGACTCCGTTGACGCCGCTGACAGGGTTGTTTATTTAAGAATAGGGCGTCATAAAGGCATCGCATCCTTTGATAACATATCCCTGTCCATGAGTTCTGGGGCCGGTTCGGAAACAGATGCTAGCAAGATGTACAATCCCGTCAATCTCTTCAGCCCCGGGGATGTCGTTGAATCCCGTATCCTGGAAGCGCCGGGAAAGGATCCCGTGAAGCTTGCCATTGAGCTTCATCCGGCCGTGCAGGGAGCGCTTCTCTGCATGGACGCGAGAACCGGTGAAATCAAGGCCATGGTCGGCGGAAGGGATTTCAAGAGAAGCGAGTTCAACCGGGCGACCCAATCGAGGCGCCAGCCCGGCTCCGCTTTCAAGCCGCTGATTTACGCCGCGGCCTTTGATAAGGGCCTGACGCCGGCGACCATTGTCATGGACTCCCCGGTGATTTACGATGACACGCTTAAAGGCAGCGAATGGCGTCCGAAAAATTATGACGGCAAATATCACGGACCAACGACCCTGCGGGATGCCCTTGTCTATTCCAGGAACCTGGTGACCATCAAGGTTCTGAAAGACATTGGCGCCAACTATGCAGCGGATTATGCCAGGAACATGGGAATCGCCTCCCCCATTTCCGTTGACCTCTCCATGGCCCTGGGGACGTCCAGCGTGACCCTCCAGGAGATGGTGAGGGCCTTCGGCGTTCTCGCCAACGAGGGAAAGAAAGTGGAACCCTATTTCATCAGAAAGGTCGTGGACAGGACGGGCAATGTTTTTGAGGAACACACCCCGCAGGCGGAACAGGTGATTGATTCCAAGGTGGCCTATATTACCACATCCGTCCTGCAGGATGTGGTCAGGCGAGGCACGGGATGGCGCGTGAGGGCCATCGGGCGGCCCGTTGCGGGAAAGACCGGAACAACGGATGAATACAAGGATGCCTGGTTCATCGGTTATACCCCCTCTCTCGTGGCGGGAGTATGGGTGGGTTATGACGACAGCAAACCGCTCGGGAGGGCGGAAGTCGGCGGCGTGGCCGCCGCGCCGGTCTGGCTCTATTTCATGGAGAAGGCCCTGGCCGGGCAGCCGGTGGAAGATTTCAAGACACCCGAGGGAATCGTCTTCGTAAAAATTGATCCCCAGACAGGACTTCTCGCGAGACCCTTCTCCAGCAACTCGAGAACGGAGTGTTTTCTTGATGGAACGGCGCCGACGGAATACGCCCCAAGCGACATGGAAAAGTGGTTCAGGAAATATTTCGGGGGTTCCCCCGCTAAGAGCGGCGATGCGGGGGATGTGGATTGAAAAGCGGTGTTTTGCATTATTTGAAAAATATTCTTGACAAGAGGTCTTTTTTTTTGCTATGGATACTCCTCACGGAGATTCACCCATGAAAAAAATCATCACGCTCGCTCTCGTAGTTGTCGTAGGCGTAATTGTAGTTCCCCTGCATCGAGGGGCTGCGTGATGGTTTGAGCCGTTTACAGTAAAAATCAAAAACCGTTACCAGCTCTGGTAGCGGTTTTTTTTTGCACGCGAAATGAATTGGAAAAAAGGGAGAGCGGGGCGAGGGTGATTCCCCCCAATAAAGGAAACAGGAGGTATTTTCATTGAAGCTAAAAGGTTCCCAGATTTTTATCAAGGCTTTGGAGCAGGAGGGCATCGACACCATGTTCGGTTATCCCGGTGGGGTTCTCCTCGACATTTATGACGAGCTTCATCGGAGCGATATGAAGCATATCCTGGTCAGGCATGAGCAGGGCGCCGTCCATGCGGCGGATGGATATGCCCGGGCATCGGGAAAGGTGGGTGTCGTCCTTGTCACCTCCGGTCCCGGGGCGACGAACACCGTCACGGGCATCGCCAACGCCCATCTCGATTCCATCCCCATCGTTGTTTTCACCGGCCAGGTACCGACTCCCCTCATCGGTACGGACGCCTTCCAGGAGGCGGATATCATTGGCATCACCCGGCCCTGCACCAAGCACAATTTTCAGGTGCGTCGGGTGGAGGAGCTTGCCAAGACCATTCAGGAGGCCTTCTACATCGCCCGTTCAGGCCGTCCCGGACCGGTGCTGGTCGATCTTCCCAAGGATGTCATGGCCTCCATGACAGACTATGAACCTTTGCCTCCCAGGTCGAAGGAACTGAATTCCGTGGCGAAGCCGGCATCCAAGAAGGCTTTTTATGTCCTGGACCTCATCAATGAAGCCAAGAGGCCGCTCCTTCTCACGGGAGGCGGCGTGATTCTCGGCAGGGCATCGGAAGAGCTGAGAGAAATGGCCAGGAGAACGAAGATCCCCGTCACGTCCACGCTCATGGGGCTCGGGGCCTTTCCCGGGACGGATCCCCTCTGGATGGGGATGCCCGGCATGCACGGGACCTATTATGCCAACATGGCCCTCAGCCACTGTGATCTCCTCATCGCCATCGGCTGCCGTTTCGACGACCGTGTCACAGGAAAACTGGACACCTTCGCCTCCAAGGCGAAAATCGTACACGTGGACGTGGACGCCTCTTCGATCAACAAGAACGTCATGGTGGATGTCCCCATCGTGCAGGACTGCAAGACCGCCCTGCAGAGCTTCAATAAACTCCTGGCGGAGCAGAATTTCAGCGTCACCGACGAACAGCGCAAGGCGTGGTTTGATCAGATCGGTGAATGGAAAACGAACGTTCCTCTCACCTACTGCAACAGCGATGAGATTATCAAACCCCAGTTCGTCATCGAGACCCTCTACAAGCTCACAAAGGGCCGGGCGATCATAGCTACCGAGGTGGGACAGAATCAGATGTGGACGGCCCAGTTCTATCCCTTCGACGAGCCCAATACGTTCCTCTCCTCAGGCGGTCTGGGAACCATGGGTTATGGGTTTCCGGCGGCCATCGGCGCGCAGCTCGCCTTTCCAGACAAGCTGGTCGTGGACATCGCCGGGGACGGAAGCATCCAGATGAACATTCAGGAACTGGCGACAGCTGTCCAGTACAACATTCCGGTGAAGATCGCCATCCTGAATAACGGATTCCTTGGAATGGTCCGCCAGTGGCAGGAACTCTTCTATGAAAAACGATATTCCCATACCGATATGACCTTTGCCCCCGACTTCGTCAAGGTGGCCGAGGCTTACGGGTTGCTGGGGCTCAGGGCGGAGAAGCCGGGTGAGGTCGAGGCGATCCTCAGGAAAGGCCTGGAACATCCGGGTCCCGTGGTCATGGACTTCAAGGTGGCCCGGGAAGAGTGTGTTTATCCCATGGTGAGGCCGGGCGGGCCGATCCACGAGATGGCTCTTGGGAGAGAAATGGCCAACTGATATCGAAAATTATCATAAAGGGGCGCGATCTGTTGCGCCCCTTCTCAATTTCAACTCAAAGAGAGGCAAGGTAAAAAATGGAAAAGCAGAAAAAAGAACATATCCTGTCCATCCTGGTGAACAACAAGCCCGACGTTCTGGCGAGAGTTGCCGGCACGCTGGGCGGACGGGGTTACAACATCGAAACCCTCTGCGTGGACGCCACCATGGATCCCGGCGTGTCCAAGATCATCCTGTCCGTGATCCAGGATCAGGCGACCGTCATGAAGATTGAGAAACAGCTGATACGGCTGATCGACGTCCACTCGGTGAGCGATCTCTCGAAAATGGAGACGGTCATGCGGGAGATGATGCTGGTGAGAATGAGGCTCACGGACAAAAACAAGGCTGACATCGCTCTCATCATCGATACCTTCAGAGGCCGGGTCGTGACCATGAACGGCGATAACTGCGTGATTGAAATCACGAGCACCAAGGAGGATATCGAAAAGGCCATCGAAAGCCTTAAGCCGCTGGGCATTGACGACATGGCCCGGACAGGCATCGT
>CAYXFF010000041.1:0-12603 GCA_964464185.1 uncultured Syntrophaceae bacterium
GCCCTTCGAATTGCTCAGGATAAACTCCTACGGGCATTGGGTGATCAAAAAAGAAAGACAATATGAGGACGGGCATGAAAAACATCCCTATCCGCGAACTTCAGGAAAAGAACGACGTCCGGATTGCGACCATCGTGGATGACAACGACTGGGTCAAAGTGAAGGCAAGAGAAATCGATTTGGATAAAGAACGGGACCTGGTGGGACTTCTTGATGGAATCATGAGGTACTTCAGGGAAAAGCACCTCTTCGTCGGCGTCAGCTCCAATAATATTTACTGGAACCTGACGCAAACCCCCATCCGGCAGATTCTCATTCCAACGGAAAAGAGAAGATACATCTCCCTGATCAACCCGAAAATCCTGAAGCTGGCGGGAAAAGACAGTCCCTGTGTCGAGGCCTGCGGTTCGATTCCGCACGGCAACTATCTCGTGAAGAGAAAACCCTATGTATTGATTTCCGGATACACACTGGAAAAGGAGTACGTCGAACTGGAATACGGATCAACGCGTCATGTCGGGGGAGAAGAACTTGTCATGACGACATTCCGGAACAAGGAATGGATCATTCAGCACGAAATGGACCACCTCCGGGGAATCACCATAAAGGACATCGGGACCCCCGTGGATCTTAAAAAACTTTTCCGCTGATACGACGCGCCGCCCTCCGGACACTTGATCGCCTCCCCATCCTTTTAATAATACTTGAAAAACACTTGAAATCGTAAAGAATAAAGGATAAATATGAACACTCGACTATTCAAGGAACCTCAACAGGAAGGGATGATACTTGAAAGGACATGTCGCCGTCAGTTTTGAAGACGATCTGATCAAGGTGGTCTACGCATCTCAGGACAAGGGCGGATTGGCTGTTCAGCAAACCCTCACCTTCGGAGACGAACAATTTGACGCGTTCCTGAAGGCGAACAAGATGCCGAATATCTCTGTCGTATATCCCTTCAGAAAGTTTTACAGCGACATCATCCAGGCCCCGCCCGTCAAGAGAGCCTATCTTCAAACCATCGTTGAGGCTGAAATAAAAAAACGCTACCCGGAATTGAATCAATTTTCATTTTTTTATTACGTGCTCGCGGATAAAACCGCCGAAGAGAAGGGACTCCGCGATGTCTTTTTCTTTGCCGTTGATCACAGGGAAATCGACCCCATTGTCGATCGCTTTGATCGATACGGAAAAACCATAAAAGCCATATACCCCGATATTCTTTCCGTTTCACATTTCCTTCAGACGAAGGATAAAGGGGACCGCAAAACCTTTCTTGGCCTTCTGGCTTCAAACACGGACAAGTCCCTTTTTCTCGTAAAGAACGGACAGCTTCGATTTATCCGGATCACGCCCTCAACGGGGAAAGATATTCAAGAGGCGGATGTCGACAATATCAATATGACCGCCAGCTACTGCCTGCAGCAGCTGAGAACGAATCCGCAACAGGTCCTGTTATTGAACAGCGCCTTCGACGAGGCTCGAGGCAAGACGGTCATTCCCACGGTCCGGGTCGGTTATGATGAAAAAACGATGATCCCGGAAGAAACATTCCGGGAGTTCATGATACCCCTGTCGGCCATCCTGTTCAGCGATACCCTGAAGAATGACAACCTCCTGCCTGGGAGGTACAGGGTGCTATACATCCAGCGGTTTGCCGTCGCTTATTCCATTATTTTCTTTTTACTGTTCTCCCTCATAGGGTTCAGCTATCTCATGATCAACCTTACGGAGATATCCTTGTCGCGTGAAAAGATTCAGATCCTGAGAAAAGAGCTCGCGGGAAGCGAGTTCGTCGTTGCCGGCTATGATAAACAGTCGGCGGACCTGCAGCAGATTCTGCCCCTGATCAATCTCATCAAAGATGCACGCTCGGGGCCGGACATCGAGAAAGCCCTCGCGATGCTCCACTTTCTGCCCATGGAAAACGTTGATATACAGAACATCCAGCTCGTCAATAAAAATGACGCCCTGCAGATGCAAATCGCCGGAAATGTTCACGCAAGCAACTTCGGGAACATGCATGGCACATTTCAGAAACTGCTGAACCACTTTCCCAAAGATGCCGGCACGACGATCCTCTCCCGGGGCCTGGATCTGAAAAGCGGCCAGTTTCAAATTGAAATTGAAACCAAAACGCCATGACGCAAGACGGATACCATGGATTCTAAGCTGAAAAAACTTTTAATTTATTATGGGCTTTCCGCCTTCTGTGCTACGATCCTCCTATCAGGGGCCATTCTCTCCGATCGCTACATTACGAGTCTCTCGAACACGATGGACCAGTTCCAGACCCTGAAGATAAACAACATCAAGATGAAGAGCACGGTCAAAGAGATGGAGGCGACCGAGGCACGGGTCGAATCGATGATCCCGCCGAATTATAAAGTGGAAGAAATGGAAAGGGCGATCCTGACGACGCTCGATTCCATAAGAACCCGGATGAAAGGCGTCGATATCCTGGTGGCCAACTTCGATCGGAAGGAGAACGAAGTCGCCCTTCCCGTCACCATGACGGGTGCCATCGGCGACTACACACAGTTTGTGAATGACGTGGGTTATCTGCAGGCACTGACGTCCCCTTTCATGTTCATTCAAAGTGTCTCCATATCCAGATCGCCTGCTGAAAAAAAGAGGGACGTCCTTCACTTCGATATCAGGGGCGTTCTCAGGATTCAGTCACGGAGCACGGGCGGCAAGGCATGACGAAAGATCAGAAAATCATCCTTTTCATGGTATCCGTTCCCCTGGTCGCGATCTTGACTATTTTTATGATCTCGAAAATAAATTTCGGCCTGGCCCTCTCGCCCTCGGAAATGAAGCTCTACACCTTCCGTTATGAAAACATCCCCAAAATAGCCGAAAGGTCCCCGGCCCGGGTAAGCTCCCTCAAAAGCCCGATCGTCCTGTCCCGGTCCTCAAAGGGATTTCCGGAGACCCCTCTCGCGGAGCTCTCTCCTCCGCCATCGATGGAAGAAAAAAGGGTGTCCATGATTCTGGTCAACCGGAACAAAAAAATAGCGATTATCGACGGCAGGCTGGTTAAAGAAGGCGACGTGATTGATCAAAACAGGATTGCCCGGATTGAAAAAGACAAGGTTCTATTAAAGAACAAAGAAGGTGAGAAATGGCTGAAATTAGAATAAACGCATCTCATTTGAGGGACGCACCGTCATCCGTATCCAGATTTCTCCTGCTCGCGCTTTTAACCATCTTCTTATCCTCGTGCGCCTATGCGGATAAGCTTTTTGAGCTCAAGAGAGAAGTACAGATACCCAAAGAAGCGTCCACCGAGTCACAGGCCGAAAGAGCGCCCCAACCATTGAAGACTCCGGATTTCGTTCCCGTGCAGGAAGACGTTTCTCCCATCAAAACACGCATCGTCGATCTTTCGGCTCGAAACACCCCCCTGCGGGATGTGCTTTTTATCATCGCAGACGCGACAGGCCTGAACCTGGTGATGGACCGGGATGTGAATCCCGACATTCCGATCACTCTGAATTTGAAAAACGTCACGGCTGAAGACGCTTTGAATAAGATCTTCAACGCTGTCGATTACTTATATACCGTCAAAGACAATATGCTGGCCGTAAAGGCTATGGAGACCCGGAGCTATGAACTGGGACACCCCGCTGTCATCCAGACCTACAGCACCGATCTGGGCGGCGATATTCTCGGGGCCGCCATGTCCGGGAAATCAGGCGGCGGCAGTCAATTGAAAGGCGTGATCTCCCAGAAAACAGAGAGCGACAAAAGCGCCTATAATTTCTGGGATGTGATTGAGAAATCCATTGAAAGAATGCTGGCCGCTCCTGGAGGAACGTCCCCGGCCGCACAGCAGAGTTTTTCCGTGAACCGTTTGATGGGAACCATTGTGGTGACCGCCACGAGAAAAAACCTGGAAAAAGTGGAGAACTACATCCATGTCGTCAAAAACGTCATCAACCGGCAGGTCCTCGTTGAGGCCAAGGTCATCGAAGTGACCTTGTCGGACAGCCTGCAATTCGGAATCAACTGGAATTCGGTGATCACATTCGACAGTCGTCAGGTATTAAGCATCGGAACGACCAATTTCGCCAGCGTCGCCGCCCCGACGACGTCGAGTCCGGTCTTTTTCGGCAGCACGACAGCGGGAGATTTCACCTCTCTCCTGAACGCCATACAGGTTCAGGGAGAAACCAGAATACTATCCAATCCCAGAGTCAACATCATGAATGGCCAGACGGCGGTCCTGGGTGTGGGAAGGAATACCTCCTTCATCTCAAAAGTTGAAACGACCCAGCAGAGCGTCGCGGGCTCCACTCCGACCATCACGTTTACCGTGGACACGGGCAGCGTGCTTTCCGGGATCATGATCGGCATCATTCCCTTTATCAGCGAAAGCGGTGAGATATCCCTGTCCATCACCCCCATCATTTCCGATCTCGTAAAACTGGACGCCCAGTACCTTGGCCAGACGGACAGTGCCGGAAACCGCCCCTATCTTATTCAGCTGCCCCAGATTGATCTCAGACAGCTGAGCACAACCGTGAAGGTCAGAAGCGGCCAGATGATCGTCATCGGCGGGCTCATATCAAAGAGGGAAGTCCTTACAGACAGCCAGATTCCGGGACTAGGCGACATTCCCATTCTCGGTTATTTCTTTAAAAGCAGGGACAAAAGCGTGAAAAACACGGAGCTTGTGGTCTTGCTCCAGCCTGTCATTGTTTCAAGATAGCGGCAAAGCTGTCAGGATCAAACAAGGATTATATCTTATGGCAAGATTAAGGATCGGGGAGCTTCTTCTATCAAAGGGCCTCATCAATGAAAATCAGATTCAAATCGCCCTCGTTCAGCAGAAAATTACCGATGAACTTTTTGGAGATGCGGTTGTCAAGCTGGGCTTTGTGACATCGAAGGAGCTGGGGCAGGCCCTGGCTGAACAGGCCGGAATGGAATATATAGACCTGAGCCAGTATCCCGTCTCCGAAGACGCCTTGAAACTTATTCCCAAAGACGTTGCCGAAAGCACGGGCTTCATTCCCATTGAAGTGGTTGACGGGAAGCTGAGAATCGGGATCACGAATCCGAGCAATATCATCGCCATCGATAAAGTGGTCGCCCTCACCAGAACGCAGCCGAAAGTATACATGGTTGACCCCGACAACTTCAGGGAATCCCTGGAAAAGGGGTATTTCTTTCTTGAAAATCCCATCCAGCAGAATCGAAATAAAATCATCAACGAGATCAAAGAATCCGGAACGGCCAGCGGGTCAGAGGTCACATCGCTCACGGACATGATCTTCATGGACGGGGTCCGTCAAAACGCAACCGATATCCATATCACCCCGGCAGCGGATATCATTCACGTTTTCTACAGGATAGACGGCGTGCTGCGTTTCGGGCATGGTCTCCCGAAGGCCGTTCAGTACGGTATTGTATCGAGGATCAAAATACTCTCCAAGCTCGATATCGCCGAAACAAGATTGCCCCAGGACGGCTCTTTCTCATACGAGTTTTTGAATAAAAAGTATGACATCCGTGTATCGACCATTCCCACCATATACGGAGAAAACGTCGCGCTGAGAATCCTCGCCGGCACCGGTGCCCTGTTGAGGATTGACACGTTGGGTTTTGACGAGCAGGGCGAAAAGCAGATTAAGAATCTGTTTCAGAAGCCCTACGGCGTCATCCTGGTCGCCGGACCGACAGGATCAGGCAAGACCACGACGCTTTACGCCGCGCTGAGGGAAATCAATATTCTGGAAAGAAACGTCATCACCGTTGAAGACCCCGTGGAATATAAGCTGAGCATGATCAGGCAGACTCAGGTCAATGAGAAAGCGGGGTATGACTTTGCCTTCGCGGCCAGGAACTTTATGAGACAGGATCCCGATGTCATGCTGATCGGGGAAATCCGGGACGAAGAAACAGCAAAAATTGCCATCCGGACAGCCATCACGGGCCATCTTGTCCTTTCCACGATCCATACAAACGACGCGGTGACCTCCATACCCCGGCTGCTGGACCTCAAGGTGGATAAATTCCTGATGTCCTCTTCCCTGCTGGCCATCATCGCCCAGAGACTCGCGAGAAAATTATGCTCCTTCTGTAAAACAGCGCATGTCCTGAATGAGGATGAAAAGAGATTATTTCAAGACCATGGAATATCGGTCGAAAATGTTTTCAAAGCCAAAGGATGCAGCAAGTGCAACGGCGTCGGCTATGCGGGAAGGATCGTCCTGGGGGAGATCCTGGTTATCGACGATGAGCTGAGAGAACTCATCTATGCCGACGTTCCCATAACCGTCATACAGTCGGCGGCGGTTAAGAAGGGCATGGTGACGCTCAGGGCGGACGGCTTGAGAAAAGTGGCGCGGGGCATCACCTCCCTGGAGGAACTGAACAGGGTCACGGGATGAATCATTACCTGTACAAAGCCGTGGACGCTAACGGCGAGGAGATCAAGGGTATCCTGCCGGGCCTTGACGCGTCTGCCGTCCGCGTCAACCTGACGAACAGGGGCCTGTACGTTTTATATATCAAAGACTCGAGCAAGCTCCTCAAGATGGTCGAGGACAAACTCATCACCTGGAGAATCAAGCGAAAAGACGTCATAGAATTTGCATCCAATCTTGCCATCATGCTCCGTGCCGGTGTTCCTCTGCTGGAAGCCCTGGAAGATATTATTGCCACGACGACCAACGAATCGATGAAGACCACGCTCACGGACATCCGAAAAAACACGGAGATGGGCATTAAATTTTCCAATGCTCTGGATGTCCATAAAACCATATTCCCCGATATTCTCATCCGGCTGGCCAGGGTCGGCGAGGAAACGGGACGTCTCGATCAGAGTCTTTCGGAAGTGGCTAGCCATCTTCAAAAACTCGAGGATCTTTCCGCCACAGTGAAGCGGGCGCTTATCTATCCCTTCTTTTCGCTCATAACGACGGGAGCCGCCGTCGTTTTCTGGCTCGCTTATGTGCTGCCGAAAATTATGCAGGTCATCCTCGGCCTGGGTGTGAAGATACCTCTCCTCACGGTCATCCTCTACGAGGTGAGCAAAGTCACCGAGAAATTCTGGTATATCATGATCGTTATTCCCTTCCTGATCGCCATCGTTATCCAGTTTATGAAATTGAAGCTGTACACAAGATATTACTGGGACCTTGTGAAAATCAGGCTTCCCCTTGTCCGGCTGCTGCTTCATAATCGATTGCTTGCCCTTCTTGCCGAGCAGTTGAGGCTGCTGCTTTCCGCCGGGGTGACCATTGACCGTTCTTTTGACGTGGCCGCCGATGTCATGGGAAACGAGGTCTTCAAGCGGGCCATCATGAACTCCAAAAGAGACATCATGGCGGGGAGAAAAATATCCGATGCCCTGAGCACGCAAAAAATATTTCCGCCCCTGTTTATCAGAATGGTGGCCATCGGGGAATCCAGCGGCAATCTGGACCAGCAATTCGGATTCCTTGCGAACCATTATTACAAAATCGTGGACGATATCTCGGAGAAGGTGGGGAAAATGATCGAACCGCTCCTCATGATCATCCTGGGTCTTCTCATGGGACTCATGATCGCGGGCGTTCTGCTGCCCATGTATGATGTTTTCTCAAAACTGGGGTCTTAATCCATCATGAACTATCTGGAATTTTTTCATCTTCAGGAAGACCCTTTCGGGCTGACGCCCGACTCTTCCTATTTTTATCCCTCAAAGATGCATAACGATGTCCTGGCTTCTCTGGATTACGCCGTGGATCAGAAAGAAGGTTTTTCTCTTGTCCTGGGCGAGCCGGGGACAGGGAAAACAACGATCCTCAAAATATTCATCGACCGGTGGAAAGATAAAGCCGAGATAGCCCTGATCCTCACCCCCCGGCTGTCGCCTGAAGAACTCCTGCAGGCCGTCCTGGACGACCTGAAGATCAACCTTGGAACGGCGAACAAGAACGAGATGATCAAGGCGTTCAGAGATTTTCTCATCGACCGTTCCCTCTCCGGCAAAAGGGTCATCATCGTCGTGGATGAGGCGCAGAACCTGTCAGACTCGTGCCTCGAAGAGCTGAGGCTTCTGTCGAATCTGGAGACGGACAAGGAAAAGCTTCTGCAGATCATCTTGGTCGGACAGCCTGAACTCCAGAGGCGGCTCAGGTCCGAGGGGCTGCGGCAGCTGGATCAGCGAATCACCATCCGGGCCGACTTGAGGCCTCTGACCCTTGAGGAAACATCCGACTACATCGCTTTCAGGCTGATCAAGGCCGGCAAGGGCTCCGTTATCTTCGACGAACAGGTCAAAAAAGACATCTACAGGCTCTCCGACGGGATCCCGAGGCTCGTCAATCTCCTCACGTCGAGAGCCATGATGGTCGCCTATATCGGAACGGCTCACCACATCCGGAAGAAACATGTTCGGGATGCCGCGAAACACATATCGAACAAACAGGCAAAGATCATCCCCCGAAGACTGATCGGATATGCGGTCTTCGGCCTGCTCATCGCTTCTTTGATACCCGCTTCCATACTCATGTATAAAAAGTTTTATGATTATCAGGATTATAAAAACAAAGCCATCACGCTCTCGGAATCCGGAATTCAAAGTGAAGCGTCCCGGGACACGGCCGGAGGAATCCGTTCATCCGATGCCCTGAAAAGAAATAAACCCGAGCAGAAAACGCCTCCGGAAATTCAGAAAAAAGCGTTCGTGACCGCTTCCGCCGCGAGATTGAGAGAAAAACCATCTTTGCAGGCAAGAATCGAACGGGTTATTCAAAACGGAGAAAGCATCTACATCATTGATGAATGGACGGAAATAAGCGGGAGAAAGTGGTTTAAGATAAAGACCGCTGACGGAAAGGAAAGCTGGATCGCATCCTATATTGTTAAAGTGGGGTCACCGCGATAGCCGCCACACCCGGTCGTTCGCAAAATTCCAGAGTTCAGAATTCCGGTCTTCCACAGACATGACCGCCCTGTATAAATCGACCGCTTCACGTCTTTTCCCCTGCTTTTCAGCAAGCCTCGCCAGACCGAGATAACCCTGGACATCCCCCTTATCAGCAAGCCGGGTGTAAAATTCGCGCGCCTTATCAAACGCATTGCTTTTCTCATGCAAAAGACCGATGTTCAGCAGGACATACCGGTTTGACGGTTCCATCGAGAGCGCTCGAAGGAGATAGTCCTCCCCCTCCTTATATCTGCCGAGCTGGCTATGGGCAATGCCCATATTGATAAGCGAATAAATATAATTCTTCCGGATTTGAAGAGCTTCTCCGGCATACCTGATCGCCTCATCATAGGAACCCAATTGGATGAGGGCGCTGGATATATTGTTCATGACGACGTAATTTCGGGGATCGACGGTCAGTACCATCTTGTAGTTTGATACGGCTTTTTGATAATCCTTCTGCATCTCATAGGTTCTTGCCGTGTAGAGATAGACGTCCTTTTCCTGCTTGGATATTTTTTCACCCATCCCATCCTGCGACTCCGCCTCCGCGCCGGATGCCTTCTGCTGCTTCATCTCACGCAGGGCGCCGCCTGAGTCCGCCGCGGTCTTCTTCGCTAGTCTTTTGGGCGCCGCCTTCTTACGAGCGGGGGCTGTGTCTTCGCTCTTCGCTGATTCCTTTTTTTCGGCCGTCCGCGTGTCCCCCTTTTCAGCGACCCGCGAAACAGGTGCAGCAGGCGCCGGTTCGCGGACGGGTTCGGCAGGCGCGGCCATGGGGGGGCGGGGAGGCAGCGGCTTGGCAGGTTTATCAAGAAAATCGATCAGAAAGAGGGCGCCCAGGCCGGAGACGGCAACGATCAGAACGGCCGCAAGCAGCAGGGTCATTTTATTTTTTCTTTTCCGCTCCGCTGTATCCTGCTGCACGGAATCCTTCAACAGAGGGGGGACATCCCTTTTGGGTTCCTGCTGCTTGACTTTGGAAAGCAAATCCGTGATGAGGCTCATGGCTCCTCGCTGACTCCGTGTCCTTCAATAGACCGGACTTTGAAATGCAAAGATTGATCTTTGTTGTTCGAACCCGGTGACGGTTCTCCCTGATTCGCCGCTTTTCTTTTTCTCAAGCCCTCTTTCTTCAGTACCCGGTAGATTTTCCAGGAATAACCAATCTTTTTGTCGTTACTCGTGGCGTTATAACATCCGACCGCCTGCCAGGTATAGCCCCATTTGTCAATGCACCCCTTCAGTATTCCGGCTCCTGTCATCACATTATAACAGGGGTCTGACAGGAGCTCCTTTCTGTTCAGCTTCAGCTTTTCAATCCACGCGGAGTTCACCTGCATCACGCCCAGATCTGTTGAGCCGTTTTTGTTGACGTTTACAGCCTTTGCATTCAGTCCCGATTCTACCTTGGCAATCGACTGAAGAAGGCCGGGATTAATGCCATACTTTTTCCCCGCCTCCTCAAAACAAAAAGCATCCGCGGACCGCGGCAACAAAAAAGGCACCCAGGCAAAGATCACGATCCCGAGTACCGCGGCTTTCAATCCGTCAGAAAGACTCCCGATGCTCAAAAGACATCACCATCCACGATAAGAACAGATATCCCGGACAAAATCCGTCCACCAATAAACCTTCCGCCGATCCCGCCAAAACATCCATTCACGGAAGAACGGAATGCCTCCAGCCGCTTCTCTCTCCTTCGGAACAGCATTGACGAAAAATATTATAATTGCAAAATATTTTCATTTCAAGTAGTCATTTGAAATATTCCACTGAAGCAACAGCTGACCGGCAGGATCATGCCCACAATACTGCTCGTAGAAGATGATATCGCTCTGAGGAAGCAGATTCGCTTCTCTCTCGAAGGGGATTTCAGCATATTAGAGGCTGAAAACCGCAAGGAGGCCGCGGAGCTCTTAAAGAGTCATCCCATTGATGTGGTCATCCTCGATCTTGGCCTGCCTCCGTCCGGGGATTCCCCGGAAGAAGGTCTGATCATTCTTTCGTCCATCCTCAATCAATATTCTTCCAAAGTGATCATCCTCACGGGCCAGAAAACGGAAGGCATCGCTCTGGAATCCATCAAATCAGGCGCTTTCGATTATCTTATGAAACCGGTCAGCATGGAAAAGATCCTTTTTTCCATTGAGAGAGCGATCCTGTTCAAAAACGTGGAGGAGGAACTGGAGAAGCAGGGGATAAAGAAAATCACGCTTGACGTGGAGGTGGGAAAAGGACTTCAAACCCTCCGGGACGAAGCGGACAAGCATGTCATCTTGAAAGTGCTGAGGGATACAAATTTCAACATCTACCAATCGGCAAAGATATTGGGAGTCAAAAGAGAGAGCCTCTACTACTTTCTCAAGAAGTTCGGTCTGAAGAGAAGCCATGAATCTTGAACTCATTTATCCCGTCTTCATACTGACCGGTCTCGTCATTATCGGCGTTTTGATCTACCTGCGGTATCTGACCCAGCGAGCGATGCGGACGGTTCTTGAAATGATCGATCTCAACACAAAATTGGAATACGACCTGCACCAGTTTCTGTCAGAATCCCTGCCTCTGTTTGAAAAACTGAAAATCGATGATTTTTTCTATACGATCCACTGCCTGGATACGACTCTCCAGAAATCAAAATCCCGTCCGGGAAAGCCGTTTGAAAAAAACATTCAAAGAAAAGATTATCAGATCACCATCGGTATCGTGCCCCGTCATTCAAGAGGGGAGCAGGATTTTCTCAATGCGATTGTTCTCGAAATTCTTTCCGTCATTATAGAAATGAACGTCCTCATAAAAATAAAGGTCATCCACGAGGCTTTATATAAATTTTCAAAGCTTCAGACCTTCATTCTTCACGATGTCAAGAACCTCGCCCAGTTCATCGGGTCTCTGTCTTACAACGTGCACCACCTGGAAACCGAAGAAAAGAAGGATCGTTTTATTGACTATCTCAAAGAGACCCTGCCTGTGATCTCAAGGAGCGGCTCAAAGATCATCGGTTTGCTGGAAATGCACGGGGAAGCCGATGATGAAAATTCCCCCGGAACAAGCGTTGACCTGAATGCGCTGCTGGAGAATCTGGCAAAAAACTATAAAATGCCCTGCGCCGTCAAAGGACAGGCCATCATTCAGGCAGAGGAATACATGCTCGTTTCGATCTTCGATAACCTTCTCAAAAATATATATGAGAAGTCGCTCCAGGAATCCGGCGTGTCCTGCCATGTTGAACTGGAAGATCTTGGAGACCGCACAAGGGCTGTCATCTCCGATACGGGGAGTTTCACGGCGGAGAGGAGCCGGCTTTTCGAACCCTTCTACTCCACAAAAAAGGGGGGGCTTGGCATCGGCCTTTATCAAGCCAAAAACGCCGCCCTCACCATGGGAGGTGATATCCGCATCCTGCCCCGTACCTCCGGTGTCGCCTTTGAAGTGATTCTGCCGAAACCTGAAGAGGGGTAAAATTCTTTTACTCTTGATAGGTTATGATTCTTAGATTAGATTTACGTGAAAATTGTGATCATGCGGATGGTTTGTGAAAGATACTGTCTAAAATGGGAGGAGGCAACCATGAGAAAGTTCTTGAAAAAGGGGAATCAGAGAGGATTCACCCTTGTTGAACTCGCCATCGTACTGGTGATCATCGGGATCATTCTGGCCGGAATTATCAAAGGGCAGGA
>CAYXFF010000041.1:12703-13928 GCA_964464185.1 uncultured Syntrophaceae bacterium
CCTCTTCCCTGTCAAGCCGGGTCCGTCATCTGCTGAAGTCCGGCTCCATGAGGGGTTTCACGCTCGTCGAACTGGCCATTGTCCTTATCATTGTCGGACTGCTCATAGGGGTCGGCGCGAATATGATCGGCCCCCTGACAAAAAGGGTGAAACTCAACGAGTCAAGAGATGATTTGAACAAGGCCAAAGAAGCCGTCGTGTCCTTCTCCATGAGCCGGGGCAGACTCCCCTGCCCCGACGTCAACAATGACGGCCTTGAGGATCTCACCGGTGCGGTCTGCACGGCCTGTCCAAATCCCCCCTGCCGCTTTCCAAACGTCACCCTCAACATAAAAGGAACAGATGCCTGGCAGAGTTTTCTCCGATACGACGCCGTGGATACGCTGACCCCCACAACCATCAATTCCCAAAACTACTGCGTCGTCCTTTATGAAACCATCAACAACGCGGGGATCGGCGCGAACACCATCCTGCCCATCGTCACGAACACGGCGGATCCGGACGACAACCAGATCACCACGGCGGGCAATGGTTACACCGTGGCGGCGGTTATCATCAGCACCGGTGAAGACGTGACCCTCACAGGCAAGAACAGCAATAACAACAGGGAATACGAAATGGCATCCAACCCCTTTGACGACGTCGTCAGAAACGATCTCGTCGCGGAGATACCCTTGGGTGAGTTGATGGGTAAAGGCTGCAACAGCGCGAATACGGTTTTGAAAGTGTACATACCCGCGGGACGGTCGGCAAAAATTCCCAGCGGAAGCGGAACCTGCCTCGATGGAGGAGCCGCGGTATTTGCCTACCTCCCCCTGAACAGCAATGTGGATTACTGGAACGCCATCGGCTGTCCGGCGGCCCCCACGGCGAGTTACACCTTTCAGACGCTCGCCACGACGGACTGGAACGGACCTGGCGGAACCCGGAGAAACGGAGAAGTCAACGCGGACAACACGGATCATTAAAGACCGGGGCATCCCCGTGAGACGGGGATGCCGGGCACGGGCAGGAACACGGTTCATAATAACATCTCAAACACGGGACGGCCGCCTGACATGAATCCTTCGCAGTACAAAGGATTAAGACATCACTTCCTCATCATCGCATCCCTGATGATCGTCCTCCCTGTCCTGATTCTTTCTTATGTCTTCTATCAGGAAAAAGTTTCCTTCGATTCTTCTCATCTCATTGTTTTTGTCTTTATTCTTCTTCTTATTCTCGC
>CAYXFF010000042.1:0-3513 GCA_964464185.1 uncultured Syntrophaceae bacterium
CATCTTCTCAGCTTCTCATCTTCCCAGCTTCGTTCTTTTCCTGATGTGCGCGACAAGTCCCCCATCCTTTATAAGCGTTTGCATGAAGTCAGGAATCGGGCGGGCGGAGAAAACCTTACCCGTTTCCAGGCGCTCTATCCTGCCTGCTGCTAGGTCAACCAGAACCCTGTCACCGGATTTAAGCAGATCCGCGGCCTCCGCTGATTCCAGCAAGGGAAGCCCGATATTGAAAGCGTTTCGATAAAATATCCTGGCGAAGCTTTTGGCGATGATCACGCGTATCCCCGATTCCCTGATGGCAAGGGGCGCGTGCTCGCGCGATGAGCCGCAGCCGAAATTCCTTCCGGCTACAAGGACGTCACCGGGAGAAACATTTGAGGAAAATTCCGGCATGATGTCGATGAAGCAGGTCCTGGCGAGCTCCGACGGCTCGGAGACATTGATATAACGTGCCGGAATGATCAGGTCCGTGTCGACGTTGTCTCCGAATGTCCAGACATTACCCTTGATGGTATTGATTCTATTCACCGTTTACCGCTTACTGCTACCGTAGTTCGTCCGGTCCAGCGATCCGCCCCAGGACGGCAGACGCGGCGGCCACGTGAGGATTGGCGAGGTAAACCTCGCTTTTCGGATGTCCCATCCTTCCAATAAAGTTTCTGTTCGTTGTTGAAACGGCTCTCTCGCCCTCGGCAAGGATTCCCATGTGCCCGCCCAGGCAGGGTCCGCAACAGGGCGGGCCGATGACGGCGCCGGCGTCAAGAAATATCTGGATGATTCCTTCTTCGATCGCTTTCCCGTAGATCCAGGGCGAGCCCGGGATCACGATGAGCCTCACGCCCCGCGCCGTTTTTTTACCTTTCAGAATGGCCGCTGCATCACGCAGGTCCTCGATCTGTCCATTCGTGCAGGAGCCGATGAAGACCTGGTCGAGGGGAATATTCCCACACGCGGAAAGCGGACGGACATTGGCCGGTGACGGGGGGAATGCGATCTGGGGCTCGAGTTCGCCCACATCGATCGTCAGACATTTTTCATACCGGGCATCGGGGTCGCTTCTCAGGATCAGGGGCTCGGACTTCAACCTTCCGTCAAGCCAGTTGAGAGTGGTCTTATCGGCCTCGATGATTCCATTTTTAGCGCCGGCCTCAATAGCCATGTTGGCCATGGAGAACCGCTGGTACATGGGCATTCCCTTCACCGCGTCTCCCGTGTACTCCAGCGCGGCGTAATGCGCGCCGTCCACACCGAGAATCCCGATGGTCTTCAGAATCAGGTCTTTGCCGCAGACCCAGGGCCCGCGCGCGCCCGTGTAAGTGACCTGGATGGTTGGAGGGACCTTGAGCCAGATTTCACCCGTGGCCAAGACCGCAGCGAGGTCGGTGCTTCCCACACCGGTTGAAAAGGCGCCCAGGGCTCCGTAGGTGCATGTGTGGCTGTCGGCGCCGATGATCACCTGTCCCGGCGCGACGAGGCCTTTTTCAGGCAGAATAACATGACAGATGCCCGCTTCCCCTCCCTCAAAGTAGAATTCCAGATTTTGCTCGCGGGCGAACTCCCGAAGGGCCTTGACCTGCTGTGCCGAAGCGATGTCTTTGTTGGGGACAAAATGATCGGCTACGAGGACAACCTTTTTCCGGTCGAAGACCTTCGGGACACCGGTCTCGTGGAACATCTTAATGGCGATCGGTCCCGTCACGTCGTGGGCGAGAGCAATGTCCACGTTTGCTTCTATGAGGTCTCCCGGCGAGACGCTTTCCCGTCCCGAATGAAGGGCCAGAATCTTTTCAGTGATGGTCATGGGCATAACAAAACCTGAATCGTTTCTGGTTTCCAGTTTCTGGTACAAAACCGGCCCTTTAGTCACATGTCATTCCTGCGCAGGCGGGAATCCAGTCCTTAAGTTCTTCTATTTCTATTTCCAACTTGAAACCAGAAACTCGTAACTCGAAACTTTTTTATTTGTTCTTGCT
The DNA here is from genome assembly GCA_964464185.1 of uncultured Syntrophaceae bacterium. GTDB lineage: Bacteria > Desulfobacterota > Syntrophia > Syntrophales > UBA4778 > UBA4054. Next base: position 1,974 of record CAYXFF010000042.1, read on the forward strand.
CAGTTTGTACTGGATGCTGTCCACTAGGGCGTGCCAGCTCGCTTCAATGACGCTCTCCGAAACCCCGATCGTGCTCCAGATATCCTGCTCATCCCTTGATTCGATCAAGACCCTCACCTTTGCCGCGGTCCCTTCGCTCCCTTCAAGGATGCTGACCTTGAAATCGGTGAGGTGCATTTCAGTAAGATGGGGATAAAATTTTGTCAAGGCTTTTCTCAAAGCGTTGTCCAGCGCGTTGATGGGGCCGTTTCCTTCGGCGGCCGTGATTTCTTCATCATCTCCAACAGAGATCTTGATCAGGGCCTGGGCCAGGGAAGGCATGTTTTTCGTTTTTTCGTTGATCACGCGATAGCACTCGAGAGTGAAGGGTTCCTGAAACACTCCGGTGACTTTCTTCATCAGAAGGCTCAGCGATCCGTCCGCGGCCTCGAAGGTGTATCCCTCGTGTTCAAGCGCCTTGATCTCGTCGACGATTATTTTGGTTTTCGGATCTCCTTCATCGAGAGAGAGCCCCATTTCCCGGGCCTTGAATTCGATGCTGCTTTTTCCGGAATAGTCTGAGACCAGCACCCTGCGTTTATTTCCGACGCGCTGTGGTTCCACGTGTTCGTAGGCGACGGGGTTTTTCAGGACGGCGTGGACGTGAATGCCCCCTTTGTGAGCGAAGGCGCTCCGACCCACGAAGGGCTGTGAATTCATCGGTGTGATGTTCGCTACTTCGCTCACGTAGAGGGAGAGTTGCGAGAGCTGCTCCATGGACGATACAGGCACGCACGCCTTATTCATTTTCAGCTGGAGGTTTGCCATGATGGGAATGAGGTCCGCGTTTCCGCAGCGCTCCCCGTAGCCGTTTATCGTTCCCTGAACCATCCGGACGCCCCGCTCCGCGGCGGCAAGCGAATTGGCCACAGCCAGGCCGCCGTCGTTGTGGGCATGAATACCGAGTCGGTCCGCCGGAATGGACGCGGCCACGGCATCCACGGTTCGGGCCAGGGCCGATGGGAGAGTCCCGCCGTTCGTGTCGCAAAGAACGATCACATCGGCGCCCCCGTCAAGGGCCGTCTGCAATGTCAGAAGGGCGTACTTCGGGTTGTTCTCGTACCCGTCAAAGAAATGTTCCGCGTCGTAGATTACTTCTTTCCCCATGGCTTTCAGATAGGCGACGGATTCACGGATCATGGCCAGATTTTCCCGGAGAGAGACTCTCAGGACTTCTCTCACGTGAAGATCCCAGGTCTTGCCCACGATCGTGACCGCCGGTGTCCCGGCCTCCAGGAGCGCACGGATATTCGGACAATCCCGGGCTTCAACGCCGGCTCTCCTGGTGCTTCCGAATGCTGTGAGGCGGGCGTTTTTGAAGGGAATCGTTTTCGCCATCTCAAAGAATCGAGCGTCCTTCGGATTGGATCCGGGCCATCCGCCTTCGATATAGTGGATGCCGAAATCGTCGAGCCTTCTGGCGATCCGCATCTTCTCTTCCGCTGAGAAACTGATCTGCTCTCCTTGAGCTCCGTCCCTCAGGGTCGTGTCGTAGATCATC
>CAYXFF010000042.1:3613-7294 GCA_964464185.1 uncultured Syntrophaceae bacterium
AAAAAATCCGCTATCAGCGCCAACCTGATAACGGATTTTTGAAGTTTTATTTTTTTGATTACATTATCCCATCATCAGGTCGCTCTATGCCCCCTGTATAATAATTATGCCGATAATAATGATGATGGTGATAATGTTTCTATGCACGCCCGCCGAACCTTTCTTCAAAATGGAGGCTGAACTATAAGGGGTCGGAAGCCTTTTGTCAAACAAAAAATGATGGTCCAATTAGGATTGATATTTTCCCTCTCATGGGTTATGAATAAATAAAGACAGGAAACCCTGCGGGTGAGGGATGATCATGCGCTGTCCAGAGAAACGAAGAGACCGGAAATGCAGAGCGGCATCTGTCCTGTTTGCTGCGTTTTTTCTATCCCTTGTTATTTCCCTCTCGGCAGGTTCCGCACGGGCTGACTGGTCTCCTCTGATAAAACGTCTCGTCGATGACCGGCTTGATGAACAGGCCGTCCGATCTTTCTTCTCCCGTCCTGAGGTTCAGTTCGATCCCCTGATCATGACCCGGAAGGTTGAAGCCCTGGTCAGAAAAAAGAAGGTGAGGCCGCCGGCCTCCGGTGTCCGGAAGTACCCGTCCGTATATAAGACATTCCTGAGACCCGAGATGATCGAGGATGCCCGCGCCTACCTGAGGGAAAACAGCGTTAGTCTCGATGAAGTCAGGACAAAGTATGGTGTTCCGAAGGAGATCGTTGTTTCGATCCTTCTCGTTGAAACCCGGCTCGGTGAGTATGTGGGCGAAAGGTACGCCTTCAATACTCTCGCGAGCATGGCCCTCTGCACCGACCTTGAAATGATCCGCCCCTATCTTTCCGGCGGATTTTTGACGCCGGACAACGAGGTTTACGTGCGCAGGCGCCTGCAGGAGAAATCCGATTGGGCTTACAACGAACTGAGAGCCCTGATTGTTTACGCGGGGAAGGTTGGCCTTGATCCTCTTAAAATCCCCGGGTCTTTCTACGGGGCCATCGGGATCTGCCAGTTCATGCCTTCCCACGCCGTGAATTACGGTGTTGATGCCGACAACGATGGCCGTGTCGATCTCTTCGCGAGGGCAGACGCCTTTCACAGCATCGGCAACTATCTGCGGGGGCATGGGTGGAAATCAGGCATGAGCCGGACGAGAAAGCATAAAGTGATCCGCGCCTATAATCCGAGCAACACTTACGCGAACACGGTTCTCGCGGTGGCTGATAAATTAACGGCGAAGAGAACGGCGAAAAAACAACCGAAACGGAAACCCCCTCCGGTGAATCCCGCCTGACGCGAATAAAACCTCAAAGGAGCTCCTTCAGCGAAATCAGGGCAGTCTTGCCACGATAAAGGGGAAGTACAGATCGCAGGGGACGCCCATGCGCAGCCAGGCATTGCGTTCGTCCAGCGTCCGGTTGACGAGTGACTTGATGGTCGCTGTCGTTCCGTCTTCGCAGGAGATCTCTGCAAGCCAGTCCAGTTCCTCGATGAGCGGGGGAATCGGTTCGCCGATCTCATCGAGGAAAAAAGCCTGCGCATACTCGATGCAATCCGCCGCAATGACGTATTGGCCGATCCGGTAAGCATTCATTTCCCATTTCCTTTCTCAGATGTAACTTCTCGCGCCTGCATACCTTCTCGCGAAGTAGCGCTTGGACAGGGAGTCGACGCCGATCTTCTTCCCGCGTCCGGGCGCGTGTATGAATCGGTTCTTTCCGATGTATATGCCCACATGGGAGACCTTGTTCCTTCCGGATGTTTTGAAAAAGACAAGATCCCCCTTCTGAAGGCGGCCCCGCTCTACATGTGCGCCATGATCGAATTGTTCTCCCGATGAACGGGGGAGGTCAAGCCCGTTGTATTGATAGACGGCCATGGTGAGACCGCTGCAGTCAAATCCCTCTTCCGACGACGAACCGCCCCAGAGATAGGGCACGCCGATGAAGCTTTCAGCCGTCCGGATAATTTCGCTTCGAAGATAGGGACTTCCGAGTTTGTCCGTTCGGGCGACGGCGTAGTCTCCAGGCTTCACGATGTAAAACTCGTCAATGACGCCGGCGGTCCGAAGGGCATCGGCCTTTGTTCGGGCCAGCTTTTCCGTCGGGTAGTTGCCGAACCGAACCTTGTATATCCCCGATTTGTGGACAAAGTAGTAAGCGTCCAATCCCTCTTTCTTCAGGGATTGCGTGAGCCTTGCCGCGTTTTCCGCGTTCGTGAAGGCTCCCGCCTGAATGGCGTAACCCATCCGGGCCAGGGCCTTCTTCTTTAACGGCGGCACATAGGGAATGCGGGCCCTGGGCGTGCAGCCCGCCGTGAAAGAAAAAAGGAGAACGAAGATCAGCACGTGCGGCAGGAAGCGCCTGCTTAAAAGAACGGCTTTCATTTCCCGAAGCATGAAACCCATGTTTTCTTTTATCGTTCTATTCCGGGCGTGTCAATCCCCCGCGGCCCTTTTTCTTGACAGGCCAGAACTGTTTCCATATAGTTCGAGACAGTTGCAATAGCGTAGGGACAAGATGGGCGGGTTTTTCCCCGCGACCTTCGCGCGGGATGCCGTCAGGAAAGTATGGGGGAACAGCAGATGAAATTTACACCGCGGCCGGTTCAGATGCAGATGCCGAGCAACCGGGGAATGATCCTTTTTATCGTCGTTTTCGGCCTGATCGTTTTTTTCTGGCGAATTATCGGGCTTGTCACGGACTGGTTATGGTTTCAGGAAATGGGTTACGAGAGTGTGTTTTCGGTCACGCTCTGGGCGCAGGTCAAGACGGCGCTGATTTTCGGTTTTGCTTTTTTTGCCGTCTTCTATGCGAATCTCTTCGCGGCCGCGCGTCTTTCTTCAAAGATACGCTTGGCGGTTCCGGAAGGTGCCCTTCACGTTCCCCCTTGGGGAATAGCGAACCGGCAGCTTAATCTTCTAATCCTGATCGGGTCCCTTCTCTTCAGCTCCTTCGCGGCCTTGAGCGGGGCGAACCAGTGGGAGAATTTTCTCAGGTTCTTCAACGCATCGCCCTTCGGAGTCTCTGATCCGCTCTTTCAGCGCGACATAGGCTTCTACGTGTTTCAGCTGCCTTTCTTAAAACATATATACGGCTGGGTCATGATGGCGCTGATCGTGACGTCCGCGGCCGTGGGGCTGCTTTACTTTCTGCGCCGCGCCTTCGTATTCGCGCCGCCTCATACCTGGCAGGTCGCGCCGGTGGCCCGCAGGCATCTGAGCCTTCTCGTGTCGCTGCTTTTCTTTGCGGGGACGTTCGGGGCCTGGATCTCGCTGAACGAGGTTCTCTTTGTCAAGCGGGGGGTTGTATTCGGTCCCGGCTATACCGATGTGACGACACAGTTGTGGGTCATCAAGGCGATGATGGGCCTTTCTTTTTTGTGCGGACTTGCCGTGCTGGGATTCGCCTTCCGCCTGAATTGGCGTTTCCCTGCCTTTGCCGTGCTTCTTTTTCTCGCGTTTCTTTTTCTCGGCCGCGGGATCTACCCTTCCATGGTCCAGAAATTCAAGGTGGTCCCCAACGAGATTGTACTGGAAAAACCCTATATCGAGAAGAACATCCAGTTTACGCGCCTGGCCTACCGGCTGAACGATATCGAGGACCGGGAGTTTCCCGTTGAGGAAAGCCTGACCCGGCAGGACCTGAGACGCAACGATCTGACCGTCAAGAATATCCGTCTCTGGAACCATGCCCC
>CAYXFF010000042.1:7394-10601 GCA_964464185.1 uncultured Syntrophaceae bacterium
CCTGTCTCCTCGGCGAATATCAAGATCACGCGTCCCGAGATCTACTATGGCGAGACCTCCAATGAATACGTTTTTGTCCGGACGAAGCGGCCGGAGTTCGACTATCCCGTGGGCGAAAAAAATGTTTATTCCCGCTATGAAGGGAAGGGCGGCGTGCCTCTTTCATTCCTGAAGAAGCTGATCTTTGCCGCCCGATTCGGCTCCGTGACGATTCTTCTTTCCGATGACATCACCGCGGGAAGCCGGATCATGTATTACCGCAAAATCAAGGATCGGGTTGCACAGATCGTTCCCTTCGCGAGACTCGACGCCGATCCCTATCTCGTGATCTCTCCGGAAGGGCGCCTTCTCTGGTTCCTGGACGGTTATACCGTGACGGACCGTTTTCCGTATTCGGAACCGACACCGGGGCTGGGCAACTACATCCGCAACTCTCTCAAGGCCGTCGTGGACGCCTATGACGGGACGGTGCAGCTTTATATGAGCGATACCGGGGATCCCATCATGCAGACCTACGCGAAGATCTTTCCGGGGGTCTTCAAAAAACTGGAAGAGATGCCGGCGGATCTTCAGGGCCATGTCCGGTATCCGCCTGGAATGCTCTCCATCCAGGCCCGGATGTACCGTGCCTATCACATGCAGGATGCCCAGGTCTTTTACAACAAGGAGGATCTCTGGGCGATCCCTTCGAGTCATGGACAGGAAGGCGAGCGCGAGATGGAGCCCTATTACACGATCATGAAACTCCCCGAGGACAGGAAAGAAGAATTCATCCTTCTCCTCCCCTTCACGCCGAGCCGGAAAGACAACATGTCCGCCTGGATGGCGGCCCGCTGCGACGCACCCAACTATGGCAAGGTCATCGTGTATCTTTTCCCGAAACAGAAACTGATATACGGTCCAAGGCAGATTGAGGCACGCATAGATCAGGAAACAGAGATTTCCAAGGAGCTTTCCCTCTGGAGCCAGAGGGGTTCCCAGGTCATCCGGGGGAGCCTCCTTGCGATCCCCATCGAGAAGTCTATCGTGTATGTGGAGTCCCTTTATCTCGCCGCTGAAAAGGGGCAGCTTCCGGAACTCAAAAGGGTCATTGTGGCCTACGGGAACGCGATTGCCATGGAGGAGAACCTGGAGCGGGCCCTGCAGAGGGTCTTCGGCGGGGAACTGATGCGTGAAAAAGATGTCCGGAAAGCCTCGGCGGGACCGGTGGAGCGTGAAAGGACGGACCGGCAGCTTGCCCTCGATGCCCTTTCCCATTATCGAAAGGCTCAGGAATACCTGCGGCAGGGAAAGTGGGGGGCTTACGGCGACGAGCTGCGCCGGATGGATGACGTTCTGCGGTCCATTGAGAGGAAACGATAGCGCTGATGTTTTTCAAGCGGGTTGCAGCACCTCGACCTTCATGCCCGTGTCCGTCCCCCGCAGGGTTTCCGGCTCGTCCATGAGGACCGTGAACTTGCCGGCGGTGCTTTCGACGGAAAGCCCGTCTTTCAATCTCGATTCCGCCTTGAAAGTCATGATCGCCATTTCAGTCCCCGCCCTCCCGCGCTTCCCTGTCTTTGTCTTCCGCACCCGGCCTGCTTTTTGCTTTCCAGATAGAGAAACCGAAGCAGAAAAGCAGGACAAGCGGTATCGTCCCGAGGATGAGATTGGTGATATCAAGGGGAGATGCGGTGAGGAAGAACACGGATATCATCAAAAGACCGGCTGCTATGAACAGGAACGCAGAATTTTTTGACGGGGCAATCACGGTGAAACACCTCCATCGGTATTTTTTATCGCCCCTTAAAGACAGGAGGCCTTTTCCCCCTGACGGCGGCGATTCCCTCCTTGTGATCCTCCGATTCGACACAGAGGGACTGAATACCCACTTCCAGCTCCAGCAGGGTATGGAAATCCTGCTTCACGTTGTGGTTCATAACCTTCTTCATGAGGCCGATCGCGATGGGGGCGCCTCTGGAGAGCTTTTCGGCGAATTCAAAGGTCTCTTTTTTCAGTTTCCCATCGTCGACCACTCTGTTGGCCAGCCCGCTGAGCACGACCCTCTCGGCATCGATGAAATCCCCGGTGAACATGATCTCCTTGGCCCTGTACAGGCCCACGGCTCTCGGCACGAAGTAGGTGGCGCCGCAGCTTGCAATGAGTCCGAGTTTGACGAAACTCTGGGAAAAACGGGCCGAGCGGGCGCAGAAGATGATGTCGCAGGCCAGAGCGAGGTTGAATCCGGCCCCGGCCGTGACGCCGTTCACCATGGCGATGACCGGCTTCGGCATGTCGACGATCAGGTTGATGATGTTGGCGATATCGAAGATATATTTACGGGTCCGACTGCTCGTCTTCATTTCTTCGATGTTATCCAGGTTTCCGCCGGCGCAGAAGGCTTTTCCGGTGCCCGTCAGGATCACGACCCGGATTGCGGGATCGTTCTGAACTTTTTGAAGAACCCTGATGACAGCTTCGATCACGGCAGGGGAAAGGGCGTTGTATGTCTTCGGGCTGTTGATCGTAATGGTTGCGATTCCGTTCTTTTTTTTAAGCAGCGCAAGTTTCTCTGCCATGATGTCCTCCTTATATGTGAATGCCGTTTTATTTCACGGCTTCTTTTTTCCCAAGCTTGATAGCACAGAATTCGCCGCACATGGTGCAGCCTTCTTCCTTCGCGCTCTTGCTGGTCTCCAAAAATTTCCTGGTTTTCTCCGGATCAATGGATACATCGATTTGTCCCTGCCAGTTGAATTCTTTCCTGTACGTTGCCATCAACGCGTCTTTTTCCATGGCGCCGGGAAGCCCTTTGGCGATGTCGGCGACATGGGCGGCGATCTTCGCAGCGATGATTCCCTCTTTCACGTCATCCAGGGTGGGAAGACGCAGATGTTCCGAGGGCGTCACGTAACAGAGGAAGTCCGCCCCTGCCGCACCGGCAATCGCACCCCCGATGGCCGAGGTGATGTGGTCGTATCCCGGAGCGATGTCCGTGGGCAGCGGCCCCAGGACATAGAATGGCGCCCCGTTGCAAAGGGCTTTCTGCAGCTGAATGTTTGCCTGGATATCTTTCAGGGGGACGTGACCGGGTCCTTCAATCATGACCTGGACACCTCTTTTTCTGGCCCGCCGGGCAAGTTCTCCCAGAAGAATGAGCTCCTGCACCTGGCCCCGATCCGTCGCGTCCGCGAGGCAGCCCGGTCTCAAACCATCGCCGAGACTGAG
>CAYXFF010000042.1:10701-13805 GCA_964464185.1 uncultured Syntrophaceae bacterium
CATCTCCGAAACGGCCTTTTTGTTGTTCAGCATCTGCACGGCCGCCTGATAGATGGGCACGGTGCCAACGGTGAGGGGCGATTCCCTGATGATGGCTTTCCGGATGGCTCGGATATCGCCTCCCGTGGACAGGTCCATGAGGGTGTCGGCCTTGGCGGCAACACAGATGTGAACCTTCTCCAATTCAAGACTTATATCCGCGTGGTCTCCCGATGTGCCGATATTCGCATTGACCTTGGTTCGCAGCCCTTTTCCGATGGCAAGGGGCATTATGGAGCTGTGTTTTCTGTTGCGGACGACGACGATAGTGCCCTCCTCAACGCCCTTGCGGATGAACTCGGGGGTCACCCCCTCCTGCTCCGCGCAGATTTTCATCTCTTCCGAGAGGATGCCTTTTCGTGCTTTTTCAAGTTGGGTCATGGTACACCTTACAAAAGGGTTCGAGGGTTCAAGGGTCCGAGTGAAGACACGAAGTTGCGAAGATGGGAAGCTGAGAAGATGCGGCCTTCACCCCCACATATTCTTTATTAAAATGCATGGCATGCGGTAGAACCCTTCGACGCTCAGGAGATTTTCCCGGACCATTCTAAATCTCGCTCCACTGCAAATGCAAAACTCGTCCGCAAGCGGACTCAGACATTGCATTTGCGGACGTTACGCATCGATAAGAATGGTGACCCCGGAAAAATCTATTCGCGCTCAGAGCTCTACCGCAAACCATGTTCCTATCCCTTGGCAAGGATCAACTCCGCTACCTTGCGTCCCGACAGCAGCATCCCGCCGAAGATGGGCCCCATCCGGGGGCCGCCGAAAGCGGCGTTCGCCGACATCCCCGCCACGTACACTCCCGGGCAGATTTCTTTCGTGTTCTCGATGGTCAACCGTTCCGCTTTCTCGGCCCACATGGAGCGCTCTCCCATGAGTTTGCCTGTTTCGGTGTTGAGTCTCACGTCGGCCTTTCTCTCGATGACGCGGAGAACCTCCGTGTCGTGGCCCGTCGCGTCGATGATGTGTTTCGCCGTTATGGAGAGGGGATCCACGTGGAGTCCCGTCATCTCAATGGGCGACCAGGTGATCACGAGGCCCATGACCCTTCCTTCCCGGATCATCACGTCCTCGACGGTGATGCAGTTAAAGATCCGAACGCCCGATTTCACCGCCCGCGAACAGATCGTCGTCACAGATTCTATGGCGTCCGCGGTGTAATAGCCAGGCTCGTACAATTCGGTTCTCACGTCGAAAAGATCAAGGATATCCTTACCTTCCTCCTGAACGACGATCTCGTTGAACATCATGCCGCCGCCCCACATTCCGCCTCCGATGGACAGTTTCCGCTCGAAAACAGCCACCTTCATGCCGGCTTTTGCCAGGAAGTAAGATGCCACGAGCCCCGCCGGGCCGCCGCCCACGACGGCGACATCCACCTCGATGTACTCCATGAATTTTTTCGAGAAGCGGTCAATGATGGCCTTGGTGATGGTGATTTCACTAAGCGTCATAAAACGATTCCTCCTTGGATTCTCAAAATTCTCTCAATTTGCGCGATACTTGGATGGCTTTCTCCACGACCTCCGCGGGAGTTTGACCGAGGATGCGGATCATGGGTTCCTTTCCTACATCGCCCCGGTCGAAAATAATGTCCGGCATGGCCGGGGTCCTCGAAAGCACTTTATTCGTCCCCCATTCGAGCGAGGAGCCTTCCATCTCTTTTATGTCTTTCGGTTCATCACGCCGGTCGAAACTTTCGATGGCGTATCCCAGTTCTCTGCAGATACCGATCGTCTCATCGGAGAAGCGGATATTCATGGCGGAACGATAACGGCTGTCATGCCGCATGGCCGTTAAAATGATTCTCGCGATGTGGCTTGAAGCCCCGAAACGCGGCGAACGGACGGAATAGACATTCCGATCCACCCGGATGATCCTGCCGGGAAAGGCGGCCACATCCTCCTTTGCCGAGGAGAAGGGCAGGGCGTAACCCAGGTTGGACTGGACTTCGGGAACGATGTTTCCGCAGGGCTCTCCCTCGAGTTTCGACAGGGCTGACCCCAGGGCTTCCAGGCATGCATACCGCTCACTCTCACGCAGGAGATGGGCCATGTGGTTCGTCGGGCCCTGTCCGCCGCCGATGGGGAGGGCGAAACGGATGGCAACGGTGACGTACCGCTTTGCGCGCTCTACGGCTTCTACTATTGAAAGACCCTGGGCCAGGCCCGTGGCGATCGCCGAGGCATAGGTGCAGCCCGTGCCGTGGGTGTTCCGCGTGGCTATCCGTTCCGATGAGAAACTGTGAAAATTGAGCCCGTCGTAGAGAATATCCGTGGCCGGCCCTTCGAGGTGTCCGCCCTTGATGAGGACGTTTCTCGTTCCCAGCGAGACGATCTTTTTTGCCGCCTGCTTCATGTTATCGATGGTCTTGATCGTCATGCCGGCCAGAGCCTCGGCCTCGGGGATGTTCGGCGTAGCGACGGAGGCGAGGGGAAGGAGTTCTTTGACCAGGGTTTCTTCCGCCTCTCTTGCCAGAAGCGATGCCCCGCCCTTGGCATACATCACGGGGTCCACGACGAGTTTTTCGATATGATACTCGCGGATTTTTTTAGCCACGGCTCTGAGGATAACCGAGTTCGAGAGCATCCCCGTCTTGGCCGCGTCGGTGCCGATGTCGCCCAGGACGGAGTCAAACTGCTTTTCCACGAATTCAGGCGGTATCTCGAAAACCCCCTGTACACCCAGTGTGTTCTGGGCCGTGAGGGCGGTGATCACGCTCATGCCGAAGGCCCCGAGAGCGCTGATGGTTTTCAGATCGGCCTGTATTCCCGCTCCTCCGCCGGAGTCGGAACCGGCAATGGTCAGAACGCGCTTTACCTGCATGGCTCTTCTCCATCCAATAAAAAGGGCATACCCCGTAAGTGGAATATGCCCCAAAGTCAGAAATGTTATTTTTTCCGCTTCCTACGCTGGCATTATCCAGGTCAGGTTCAAAGGGTATCTTCTCAGCCTGAACGGCAGGCACCCCTGCATATGTCCAATGTTAAAATACACCATTCATTCTGCGAAATCAAGGTGAATTCAAACAGGGTTCAAGGGTTCAAGGATTCGAGGGT
>CAYXFF010000043.1:0-2751 GCA_964464185.1 uncultured Syntrophaceae bacterium
AAAAAAAATGAAAACACCCCTTCAAGCAGCGTCACGGAGATTCGTACTGTCTGTTCTGTTGTCCGGTGTGCTCATCCTGACGGGTTGCGGCCCGGGGAAAAAGGTTGATCGGGGGCCGAAGGAAGTTCTTGCAGCCTATATCGATGCCACGATCAACGGCAGGCTTGAGGATGCCTATCAAAGCCTTTCTTCCCGGGACCGGAGCGAGAAAACCCTGAAAGCCTTTATCGCGGAAAGGGCCGATGAGGAAGGTTTCGTCCGCAATGTGATCGCAAAAAAAATCAGCTATACCATCAGGGATATAAATATTCAGGGGGATAAGGCGAAGGCAAGCGTCGACATAACGGCGCCCGATTATGACCGGATCATGAAGGATATCTTATCAAGCCTGGCTGTTAAAGATCTTCCTGCGGGAAGCCTCGATGCCCATGTTCATGTTTCAGGCCTGCTGGGGCGGCATGTTAAAAAATACCGGGACAAAGGAATTCCAATGAAAACAACAACGGATGTCTTTGATATGGTCGAGGAAAAGGGAGAATGGAAGGTAGCCATTCATCGAGGCGCAACCAAGTGAAAATGGGGGCGGCGGGAATGGCAGGCGAGAGGACCACTCGGAGGCAGAAGGATATCGCAAGAGTTCTGAGAGAAAAAAAACGGACACAGAAAGAAAAAATCAGAACGGTCAAGAAAAGAATCCGAAAGGACTAAAGGATATCTCAGGAGGAATGCCATGAAAGGTGAGAAACAACTGAATGCGCTGGAAGTCGCCCTCAATAACGAGTTGCGGGAGCGGGAATTCTATTACAAAAACGCCAAAAGGACCAGGAATCCCGTAGGGAAGGCCATGTTCAAACAGATCGGGGATGATGAACTGGAGCATTACGAAAGGCTCAAACAACTCCACGAGACCTGGGTGAAGGCAAAAAAATGGCCGGAAAAAGTTCCTCTGAAAGTAAAAGATACCATCGTCAGGGATGTTCTCAAAGACGCGGTCAAAAAGGCGGGGAAAATGCCCAAAGGAGATGATGATGATCTGAAGGCTGTTCGCACGGCCATTGATTTTGAGGCGAAGGGCGAAAAGTACTATGCAACACTCCGGGATGAAGTAACCGATCCCAGGGAGAAGGCGTTTTTCGACCTTCTATCAAAGATGGAACGCGAGCATTTTTTATCCCTGAAAGATGTCGAGGAACTGATGACAGATCCCGTCTCCTGGTACCGGAAAAAGGAACATCATGGGGTGGATGGGGCATAGCCATAAACAGTTTAGCAGGCTGTTGAAAAACGCCCATCTGCGGCGTTGCGCTTCGCCCCTCGTCATTCAACGTACGTCCATGTACGCCTCATTCCTCGGGTCTTGCGCGCCTTGCATCTGAACGTTTTTGAACAGCCTGAAGAAAAGCTTGTTTTTCACCGCCCTTTTTAGGTGTCTTGGATTTGGAGTTTGGAGTTAAAAAAATAGTCGGAAGGTTGCTGGCAGCGACGACCACTTTCTTGCCGCTTGCTAACGCCTGTCTATTATTGATATAGAGGCTGCTCTGATCGGTGCAGGACAATGATTCAACATTCCTCACAGAGCGTGATTCCTTGAAGCCCGAAGCAAACGATTCCTTTTGGGGCGGCATTATCAAAGCCATGGGGCTGGTCTTTGGTGATATCGGGACGAGCCCCATCTATACCCTCACCGTCGTTTTTGCCCTGACCAAACCCACCCTGGATAATGTCTTCGGTGTACTCTCTCTTGTTGTGTGGACGTTGACCATTCTCGTGACGGTGGAATACGTCTGGCTTGCGATGAGCCTTGAACACAAAGGTCAGGGCGGGGCCATCGTGCTCAGGGAGATTCTTTTCAGCGTGACAAAATCGAGCCGCGTTGTGTCGTTCGGCGGTATTATAACATTTATCGGTGTTTCTCTTTTATTGGGAGACGGCGTCATAACTCCCGCCATTTCGATTCTCTCGGCCGTTGAGGGGATAGAGCTGATACCGGGGCTGGGATCGGTCCCGCAGGAGATGCTCATACTGATCGCCATAGGTATCGCCATTGCTCTGTTCATTTTTCAATCCAGGGGAACCGACCGGGTGGCCTGGACCTTCGGTCCCATCATGCTTATCTGGTTCTCGGCGCTTGTTTTATCCGGCCTGGCATCGCTTCTGACGGCGCCGCAGCTCATAAAGGCCATCAGCCCCTATTACGCCATGAAATTTTTCCAGGAAAACGGGCTGGCCTCCTTTTTTGTGCTGTCGGAAGTCATCCTGTGCGCGACGGGTGGAGAAGCGCTTTATGCCGATATGGGGCATCTGGGGAGAAAACCGATCATTCATGCCTGGTATTTCGTCTTTGCAGCCCTGCTGATCAATTACCTGGGACAGGGCGCCTTTGCCCTGCATCATCCGGAGGCGAAGAACCTGTTATTCGGCATGGTCCAGCATCAGGCGTCCTTTCTTTACATCCCCTTTCTGGTTCTGACCATTGCGGCCACGGTCATCGCCTCCCAGGCCATGATCAGCGGCGTGTTTTCAGTTGTTTACCAGGGGATTACCACGCGTCTCATGCCGCTCATGAAGATCAAATATACATCGAGCAGGCTTCAAACACAGATCTACATAGGATCGGTGAACTGGTTTCTTCTCCTAGCCGTTATCCTGATGCTGCTGATTTTTAAAAGATCAGAGAATCTGGCGTCCGCCTACGGACTGGCCGTCACGGGCTCCATGACCGTCACCGGCATCATGATGATTTTGATCTTC
>CAYXFF010000043.1:2851-7101 GCA_964464185.1 uncultured Syntrophaceae bacterium
ATAGAACCGATGATCCCTTCGGTGTTGATGCCTCTATTCGAAAGGGTGTCGGGACAGGGCTCGATGTTCTGGAGATAAAAGCCGGTTACATGGAAGTCGTAGACGTGGAAAATCTTTTGAAGCAGAATGATATCCAGGAAAAGATCATCTTTTACGGGGTTGAAGACATCACGACACAGAATCCCCTATGGCGTCTTTTCAGTGTGATCAAAAAACAGAGTCCGAACTTTGTCCAGTTTCACAAACTTCCATCCCGGAAACTCCACGGTGTCGTGACCCGCGTGGAAATGTAACCCCGGGGAAATCCGCCGTGATTTCCCCGTTCTGCCTGTCCGTGCTCGACCTGTTTTTTGCTCGACTTGTCCCATGAAATGGGATAGGCTTTTTTCTGGAAGCTTCAAATTTACCCATATTCGATTCTCGAATTCACGATTTCTGATAAAGGAGGAGGTTTTTGTAACGTTCATGTTCATTCGCCATGATCCAAAGAACGAAACAGGTGCCGCGGGAAAAAGCGCCCTGATTATCAGCTACGATCTTGCCAAATGCAAAGACATCCTTATGGATCTTCATCTCCGGATCTCGGATTGCGCCACGATGGATAAGTTTTACGAAGAATACGAACTGGCGCTTTACGAATACTTTGAGTGGCGGGATATTTTCATTGAGGATGGAGAGATGCCCGATGAGTTCTTCCGGGACGAAGAAGAGTTTGAAAGGTTCATGTCCTGGTATTCGCTGTATTTCATAACCGACGGGCAGAACAAGACCTTTCCCGCGCTCTACCGGCAGCAGCACAGATACCAGCTGTCGCCTTTCGAAGAAGAGATTCTGAAGAGTTACGCCGGTTCTTATATCGGTCTCTATGAGGTCCAGCAGGTGGAACCCGGGAAGGGGTTTGAGGTGAAAGACCTTTTTACCGCCAGGCTTTGCCGCGTCCAGGATTCTTCCTACTCCAGGATTCTCTGCAAATGGGACGTGATCTACGCGGGTTTCGTGTCCGGGAGGGGATTGAGCTTTATGAGCGGTTTCGACCCCGTGATTATCCCGCCGCGATTGAAAGGAACCCTGAAAAAAAGTGTTCTTGAAATGTTTCAAGCGGAGCGCGAGGATTATGAGACTCTCGAGGATTTCCTGAGAATCCATTCTGCTGAAATAGGGGCCACGATCGAAAAAGCACTGGACAATTTCTCGGAAGAACCCCTCCGGAACAGTGAGGGGGATCTCCTGTGTCTGGCGACCCTTCATTACCGGATCTCCGATCCAGCCGCTTTTATCAACAAAATCAGCCAATCGCCTCTTTTCAGCAGGGCATCTTCAATCACCGGGGGAAAGATTCCATCTCCGAGGGCGACCTACACCTGGATCCGTCAGGCAAGGGAAGGGCTGAAGATATACGACACGCCTCCTCTCGGCATTCTAACGCTGGAGAAAAACAGGTTGAAGGCTGAGTGCAACTCCAAGGAGCGGGCGAAGAGGCTGAAGAATCTGCTGGAGGAAATGTTCGGCTCCCTTGTCCAGCACCGAACGACGATCTATGAAGATCCGGAAGTTCGCATGCCCCTCTGGGACGGTCTTCGGGCAGACCATTCCGCTTCAGACGCCGGTTACGAAAACTGGCTTGATGAAGAGGTGCCAGCCCTCGGCGGAATGACACCGCGGGAGGCGGCACTGGCGCCCGACGGCAGGGAACGGCTCACGGATCTCTTGAATGAACTCGAAAATGAGAACGAGAAAGTACTTCGTCTGGGATTGAAAAACGACGGCCACCCCGTGTTCCCGGTGGATAAAATCAGGAAAGAGCTTGGACTGTAGAACATGCCCTTGCCATTCTTTAAATCCAGCAGGGAGACCAGAGAGGTCATCCATCGGTATGAAAGCGGTGCGATAAAAGAAAAGAAGGCCTATGTGAAGGGCAGGCTTGACGGCGTTTATGAATCCTATTATGAGAACGGCCAGATCATGCTGAGACTGCAATATGAGAACGGCATGAGAGAAGGAGAAGCCGTCAGCTGTTACAGAGACGGTCGGATCAGGGAAAAAGGGGTGTTTCAGAAGGACAAGCTCACGGGTGAATATGTCTCTTATTACGAAAATGGACAGATCAAGGAGAGGGAATCTTACAGGGACGGAAAGTTTCACGGCCCCTATATCCTTTATCTGAGAGACGGGCAACTCAAAGAAGAGGAAAACTTCCTGGACGGAAAGTTTCATGGCCCCTACACGTCCTATTACAAGACCGGTGAAGTGAGGGAAAGGGGAACGTTTCAGAACGATAGACGGGAAGGGGAATTCACCTCCTATTATAGAAGCGGCCAGATCCGGGCAAAGGCCGTCTATAAGAACGACAAGCTTCTGGGTGAATTTATCACCTATGGCAAAGACGGCAAAAGGCTGGAGGGAGAAGGAAAGGAAGAGGAAGCCCTATTGGTTGATGAGGAGTCTATGGAGGAAAAAAACAGGGAGTTTGATGACCTCCTGAAAAACCTGAAGGACTTTGAAAAGCAATAGGCGATATCCGGTGAAAAGGGGAATATCGTGGCCAGGAAAATTCTGATTCCCACAGACGGCTCTGATTACAGCAAGACGGCCCTCGAATACGGTATTTATATCGCGAAATATCTGGAAGCCCGCATGATCGGCATGCATGTTGTCGATGTCAAGATCGTGCAGGGCCCCCTTTTCAGCGATATTGCCTTCTATAGCGGCATGCCCGCCTATTATGAGTTTCTGCCCAGGATTGAGGAAGCCCTCAATAAGCGGGGAGACACGATTCTCAAGGCCTTTGAGGACCGATGCCGGGAATCGCGCACACCGGTGGAAGTCAAAAAAGTCACGGGGCTCATCGATGAGATGATCGTCGAGGAGGGTAAGAAAGCCGATTGGATTCTCCTCGCCCAGAGGGGCGAACATTACCACCTGACCACCGGCGGACTTCTTGGGTCCACGGCAGGTTCCGTCGTCCGCAAGTCCAGAACACCTGCCATGGTGACCCCCGCGGAATTCAAGGAAATTGAGAGCATGGGAATCGCCTACGATGGAAGCCCCCCCGCCGATCACGCGCTAAAAATGGCCGCTGAACTGTCAAAAACGACGCGGTGGCCCCTCACCACAATCACCGTTTGTGACGACTCGAAGCTCGCCGCTGAACTCACCCGGAAGGCGGAGGATTTTCTTGAACCCTACGAAATTGACAACGAGATGATCATTTTGAGAGGGAAGGCAGACAGGGAAATCGCGAAATTCATCGAGGAAGGCGCCGTGGAATTGATGGTCATGGGGGCCCACAGCCATGTGACTCTGCGGGATTTATTTCTGGGAAGCACCACCACCCATGTGATCCGGAGCAGCCGGATACCGGTCTTCGTTATTCATTGAATCCGTGACGGATTCCCTTTCTGCTTATGGAATTTCAAGCGAGCCTTTCAAGGTCGAGGCGCTTCAGACTCTCGCCGAGGGACGCGAGGGCGTCCTGGCGCGTCAGGTCATAGTAAATGGGAGTGATTGTGATCATTCCCTTGCGAAGAGAGCAGGCGTCGGAGTCCATCTCTTCTTCCTCCGGGAGCTGTGTTTCTCCTGCAAGCCAGTAGTAAATGTTTTCTCTTGGATCAACTCTCTTCTCATAATTCTCCATGAGCCGCGCCCGTCCCTGTTTCACCACCGCGATCCCCTTGATATCCTTTTCGGGGATGGCGGGAATGTTGATGTTCAGGGGAATACTCCTCAGAGCATTGACCTCGATCATGAATTTGACCATCCTGCGGGCAAAGCGGGCGGCGAAGGAAAAATCCGCATCACGGTGGGTGTCCAGGGAGATGGCCATGGACGGCACGCCCAGAATGGCCCCTTCTGTTGCTGCCGAGACGGTTCCCGAATAGATGACATTAATTCCCACGTTGGCGCCGAGGTTGATTCCTGAAACCACAAGATCGACGGGTTTATCCGAAAGTTCCCGGACCCCCAGCTTCACGCAGTCCGCCGGGGTGCCTGAAACGGCATACCCCCAGAACGCCCCGTTTTTCTTCGCCCGCCTTACCATCAGGGGGCGTGAAATGGTGATCGCGTGT
The DNA here is from genome assembly GCA_964464185.1 of uncultured Syntrophaceae bacterium. GTDB lineage: Bacteria > Desulfobacterota > Syntrophia > Syntrophales > UBA4778 > UBA4054. Next base: position 6,919 of record CAYXFF010000043.1, read on the forward strand.
CCCACGGCGCTCTGCTCCGTCTCCGGCGCTACGATGAGGCAGTTCGCGTCCTTTGAAAGCTCTTCCCGGAGGGCGCTGAGCCCGCGGGCGTAAATCCCATCGTCATTGGTCAATAAAATATTTATCATAAAGCCTTCTTAACGGAAAAAGCCCGGAAAATCAATCCTGCCTTTTCCGGGCTTA
>CAYXFF010000043.1:7201-10288 GCA_964464185.1 uncultured Syntrophaceae bacterium
GGTCCGGCGCCGGTGCCTGCTCCGGCCCCCTGCTGCTCTGCCGTCTTGGCGTACATGGCCTCGGCGAGCTTATGGGAGGCCTGGGTCAGCTCTTCCTGGGCGTTCCGGATGGCCGCTGCATCGTTGCCTTCCATGGCCTTCTTGACCTTGGTAATAGCCTCTTCGATTTTGGACTTTTCGTCAGGCCCAATCTTGTCGCCGAATTCCTTGATGTTCTTTTCAATGCCATAAACCATGGAGTCGGCATGATTTCTCGCGTCGATGAGATCACGCCGGTTCTTGTCTTCGTCGGCATGGGATTCGGCTTCTCTCACCAGTTTATCGATCTCCTCCTTGGAAAGGCCGCTGGAGGCCGTGATCTTGATGCTCTGCTCTTTCCCCGTCCCGAGATCTTTTGCCGAGACATGGACGATGCCGTTCGCGTCGATGTCAAAGGTGACCTCGATCTGAGGCAGCCCCCTCGGTGCGGGAGGGATGCCCACCAGTTCAAAGCGACCGAGTGTCTTGTTATCCGCCGCCATGGCCCGCTCGCCCTGGATGACATGGATGCTCACGGCCGGCTGGTTATCCGCTGCCGTGGAGAAGATCTGGCTCTTTCGCGTGGGGATGGTGGTGTTCTTCTCAATCAGCTTGGTCAGAACGCCTCCCAGCGTCTCGATCCCAAGAGAAAGCGGCGTGACATCCAGCAGCAGGACATCCTTCACCTCGCCGCCGAGAACTCCCGCCTGAATGGCTGCCCCGATGGCCACCACCTCGTCGGGATTCACTCCCCGGTGCGGTTCCTTCCCGAAGACATCTCTGACTTTCTGCTGGACCCTCGGCATGCGGGTCATGCCGCCCACGAGAATCACCTCGTCGATCTGCTGGGGCGTGAGATTGGCGTCCTTCAAGGCCGTCCGGCAGGGGCCTTCCAGCTTGACGATGAGTTCTTCCACGAGGGCCTCGAGTTTCGCGCGCGTGAGCTTCATGGTCAGGTGCTTGGGACCCGAGGCGTCAGCGGTGATGAAGGGAAGGTTGATATCCGTCTCCATGGCGGTTGAAAGTTCCATCTTCGCCTTCTCCGCCGCTTCCTTGATCCTCTGAAGGGCCATCCGGTCTTTTCTGAGATCGATTCCCTGATCCTTCTTGAATTCGTCACAGATATAATCGAGAAGTTTCTGATCGAAATCCTCGCCGCCGAGATGGGTATCCCCGTTTGTTGATTTGACTTCAAATACCCCTTCGCCCAGCTCCAGAATGGAGATATCAAAGGTTCCGCCGCCCAGGTCGAATACGGCTATCTTTTCATCTTTTTTCTTGTCAAGGCCATAGGCGAGTGATGCGGCTGTCGGCTCGTTGATGATTCTCAGAACGTTCAAACCGGCAACCTTTCCCGCATCCTTCGTGGCCTGCCGCTGCGAATCATCGAAATAGGCCGGGACGGTGATGACGGCGTCGGTCACTTTCTCGCCGAGATAATCCTCTGCCGTCTGCTTCATCTTCACGAGCACCATGGAGGATATCTCGGCGGGGCTGTAATTCCGACCCTTGATGGTCACCTGGGCATCCCCGTTCGTGGCCTCCGTGATCTTGTAAGCGGTCACCGTCTTATCGTACTGAACCTCTTTGGTGCTGTACTTTCGCCCTATGAGTCGCTTGATCGCATAGACGGTGTTTTCGGGATTGGTGACGGCCTGGCGCTTTGCGGCCTGTCCGACCAGGCGCTCGGCCTTGTCTGTAAAGGCAACCATGGAAGGTGTCGTGCGGCTTCCTTCCTGGTTCGCTATGACCACCGGATCTCCCCCTATCATGACGGCGACACAGGAATTTGTCGTCCCCAGATCAATTCCGATAATTTTTCCCATTTGAATTAAACCTCCTTATCTCTAATCATTTCATTCCAGATTTATTTTTCCCCTGAAGGGCGTTTCGAAACAGAGACCTTCGCCGGCTTCAGCAGCCGGTCGTTCAGGAGATAGCCCTTCTCAAATTCCGTCACCACATGGTTATCTTCATGTTCGTCACTTTCAACCTGTAAAAGGGCCTCATGAATGTTCGGATCGAACTCCCTGCCCGCCGCTTCAATTTTCCGGACCCCGTATTTTTCCAGACAATTGAAAAGCTGTTCCTGAATCATCCGGACACCGTCCATGAAAGCATTTACATCTTTTGAGGTGCCGGCAAGATCCAGCGCCCGATCCAGACCGTCCAGAATGGGCAGGATGTCCCGGATGATGTTTTCGTTGTTATACCGGATGAGATCTGATCGCTCCCTTGCTGCGAACTTCTTGTAATTCTCAAGTTCCGCGACGGATCGCAGATATTTCTCATAGTTTTCCTTGGCTTCTTTTTCCTTTTCGAGGAGTTTGGCGGGCAGGTCCTGATCCACTTCGAGCTGATCCGGCATACCCGCCTCACGGGGTATTTCCCCGGGGTCCTGTATCTCGATATTCTTCACATGTTCTTTCTTTCCTGTTTCCGCTTTCTTTTTCATGCCTTTTCCTGTGCCTTCGGCGGCTTTCTCTCCTCAATCAAATCAGTTACGTGGAGTCCTTCATGCCTGTTCAGGGTCTTGGAAGGGGTGGTTTATTTCGACTCGGGCCTCTGAAAGAGCTTGAAGTCGACCAATTCGCAAATGACGTGACCGATGGTAACATGAACCTCCTGGACCCGGGGCGTGCTGTTTGAGGGGACAACGAGAGAGTAATCAACGATCCTGGCTATATGTCCCCCATCCCGGCCCGTGAGGCCGATGGTGATCATCTCCGCCTTTTTAGCTGCCTCCAGAGCCTTGACCACATTTGAGGACGTCCCGCTCGTGCTTAATCCCCAGGCCACGTCTCCTGGTTGTCCAATAGCACGAATCTGCTTGGCGAAGATCTCTGAAAAATCGTAATCGTTTGCAATGCTTGTGATAATCGACGTATCGGTGGTCAGGGCGATGGCTGGAAGAGGCGGCCTTTCAATGATAAACCGGTTTACAAATTCCGCTGCGATGTGCTGCGCGTCCGCTGCGCTTCCTCCGTTTCCAAAAAGCAGGATCTTGCTGCCGCCCTTCAGGGCAGCTGTGACGGCATCAACGACCTTCACGATCTTGCTGAGATTTTC
>CAYXFF010000043.1:10388-13673 GCA_964464185.1 uncultured Syntrophaceae bacterium
CGCCTGATCCATCCGGAGATAGGGATAAGCATCCCGCTTCATGGTGAGGAAAGACAGGGGCCCGTCATCGCCGCGGGAAATGAGTTTTTCAATGAAATCCCTTTTCTGGACGTGAGCTTTGGCCGCGAGGGCCATCCTCTCCGACAGGAGCGAAAAGAGTTTGGCGTCATCTTCCTCTGCCTGATAACCGATCCTTGGAAGGTTCAGTGTCACGTTCTGGACGGCTGCTCGGCGCATCTCCCAGGGGGGAAGCGTATCTTCTCCCTTCTCTTTGACACTGGAACGGTCGAACGCGAAGTGGATGTTTCCCCTTTTCGCCGCTACCCCACATGCTTCTTCAAGAAAATTCTTCCATCCCGGTGTCTTGAAAGATTTTTCAGTGATGTGAATGACAGGACGGGGGAAGAAAAAAGGTCTGCCGGTCGCGTCGCCTTCCTGGAATACGTTCAGAAGCGCAAGGAGAAATCTCTGCGAATCCCTGAGGAAGTCCTCATGGGTGCCTTCAACCGGGATCCCCCCGGGACCGATGACAGGGGCCTTTTCAAAGCGGTCCGGAACTTCCCAGAAGAGGTGGATGTCGGTGAACATCACTTGGCCGCCCCGGGCGAAGTAGAGCTGGGAGAATTCATAGACCAGTCTCTGTGCGAGCTGGCTGACTTCCCCCTCGTTCATTCGTGAAAGATAGGGGGCGAAGGAGAGATTGACGGCATCCCACTCGATGGAACCGGCGAAATTTCCCTGGAGCGCGGCGCTGAACCGGATCATGTGAGCGAGGAGCACGTCGGCGTGCTTCGCGGGTCGTGCCACGGACGGCGAGCCGGGGAGGCTGAGGCCGAACTTCTTCACGTATTCAAGGGACTGGATCGAAGAATAAGGTCTGTCGACATAGCCGAGCTTGTGAAGGTGAATGTCCCCGGAAAGATGGGCATCAGCCACATCCCGGGAGAATACTCTATGGAGGGCGAATTCCTTCTTGATGCCTTCAGCCAGCGTGAGGTTCGTTCCCTCGGGCCAGTGCGGTACGTTGGCGTTTTCCCTGTTCCGGGTAATGATCAGCTGTCCGATATCATAAAGAGGGAAGCCGAGACGGGTGTGCATCCGCCGGGCCTCTTCACAGCCCCTCTCGATGAGCTTCGCGTTCACGAGTTCCCGGATGAGGGGCGCCGTGAGGGTTCCGATTCCCGATGAAAAAATCTGTTTTTCAACCTCTTTGCTGATCTCTTCAGCCATCTTCAGATCGACGCCGGCCTCCAGGACCAGGGCATTCACGATTCTCCGCCGGTCCCATTCCACGACCTCTTCATTCGACGTTCTGACAAAAAGGGTGATATCTGTTGCTTCTTTGTCAATCATAATAGCAGTTTAGAGTCCAGAGATCACGAAATGATAAAAAGGCAGGTGGGCATACCTGCCTCTCTGTTTTCCCGGGAAACCGACAACCCCGATGAAAAGGTCTTATACCCCATTGCCTTTCAGCGGGCAACAGCAACTTTTCCGTTTCCCCTGCCTGTCGACATTTTTTTTATCTGCCGGACGGCCTGTCTGATCCGGTTTTCGTTTTCCACGAGGGCGATGCGCAGGAACCCCTCTCCCTCGGGCCCGAAACCGATCCCGGGAGAAACGGCCACCTCGGCTTCCTCCATGAGCTTGATGGAGAAATCCATCGAACCCATGCCCCTGAACGGTTCCGGTATCCGGGTCCACACGAACATGGAGGCCCTGGGCTTCTCCACGTCCCAGCCGATGCTGTTCAACCCGTCGCAGAGGACATCGCGCCGCTTCTCGTAGACGGCGGCCTGCTCGGCGATGAAATCGTCGCAGTCTCTCAAGGCGATGATCGCCGCGATCTGGATGGACTGGAAAAGGCCATAGTCGTAATAACCCTTGATCTTCCCAAGGGCCTCGATGATCCTGGGATGCCCCGCGCAGTAGCCAACCCTCCATCCCGCCATGTTGTAAGCTTTGGACAGGGTTCCGAATTCCACCCCGACTTCTTTCGCCCCCTTGACCTGGAGAAAACTCGGTGCTTCGTAGCCGTCAAAGGTCACCCTGCCGTAGGCGAAGTCGTGAACGATGATCAGTTTGTGACGCCGTGCGATCTTCACCGCCTCCTCGAAAAAACCGATGTTCACGGTTTTCGTGGTGGGGTTATGGGGATAATTGAGCATGATGACTCTTGGTTTGGGAAGAGAGGTGCGGCACAGCGTGTCCACGCTGCGCAGGAATGCCTCGTCTTCCGCGATGGGCACCTGCACGATGGAAGCCCCCGCGATCACGCAGGAATATATATGAATGGGGAAGGCCGGAACGGGAACGAGAACGGAGTCGCCCGGACCAAGAAGCGCGAGGGAGAGATGAGAGACCCCTTCCTTTGATCCGATGGTGCAGATGATCTCGTTGTCGGGATTCAGGGATACGCCGTGCTGCCTGTCGTAATAGCGGGCGATTTCCCTTCTCAGATTGTAAATGCCCGAGGCCACGGAATAGCGGTGGTTTCGGGGGTCGTTCACCACCTCGCAAAGCTTGTCTATGACGGGCTGCGGGGTCGCGTCGCTGGGATTCCCCATGGCGAGGTCGATCATGTCGATCCCCGCCTTTCTCTTATCCAGCTTGATTTTGTTGATCCGCCCGAAAAGATAAGGCGGCAGAAGGTCCATCCGGCCGGAAAATTTTATAAAGTCATTTGATGATGGTTCCATGGTTCAATCTCCTCAAAAGTGTTCGATCTGATCTGATTTCCCGAATAAAAAAAGGCCCTGAACAATGCCGCCCGGGACCTCTGAAAACAGAAAGGCCATGGACAGCGATCAATTCCGGTGCCCATGGCCTGCGATGCTTTATGTGAAATGGTTACAGAAAAGCGTCACGCGCCATGGGCTTTTGAGCCCTGGCGGCCGTAACTGCCGCGGCGCGATGAATCATTCCTGTAACGTTCACGTCATGCCTTTCTCAAATAATCTTACGAAAACGATACAGTAAATTTCCGGATTGTCAAGCGTTTTTCCATGTTTCCCCTGATGGTCCTTTTTCTTGACAGCCCCTTCAGCTTCCAATATGGTTTTTCCCGGAACTTTCGTTTATGAGTGGATCATCTCCGTAGGAAAAAGCCCGGCAGATTGTTTAATAACCGCAAGGAAAGGAAAGGAAAGGAGATCTTATGACCGTCGTAAAAATAATGCCGTGTCTGGATATGAAGAACGGACGGGTCGTCAAGGGCATTCACTTCGTGAATCTGAAGGACGCCGGCGACCCGGTGGAGAACGCCTCATTCTATCAGCGTGAAGG
>CAYXFF010000044.1:0-1928 GCA_964464185.1 uncultured Syntrophaceae bacterium
AAAATACTGTGACACGCGTCACACAAATAACAACTTCAGGAAATCAGATTGGGAGACGGTCTCTTTTCGTCCCTGTGCCGCTTGAGGAAAACGAGAAGAACGGAGATCGCGGCGGGCGTCATCCCGTCTATGCGCGATGCCTGGCCCAGAGAAACGGGCAGAATCTCTTTGAGCCTCTGGTGGGCTTCATGGGATAGACCGGGAACCTTGCTGTAGTCAAAATCAGGAGGGATCAAAATTTTTTCAAGGTTTCTGAATTTCTTTACCTCGGCCTCCTGCCTTTGCAGATACCCGTCATACTTGCACTGGATCTCCACCTGGCGGCGCACATCGTCGGAGAGCGCCGCAGGCGCCGCCTCAATCTTTTCGATATCGCCGTACCGGATCTCCGGTCTTTTCAAAAGCTGACCCAGCGTGGCGGCCTCATCAAGAGGAGCAGAACCGATATCTTCCAGAATCTTGTTGATCTCCCGCGAGGGCTTGACCCAGCGCCGGTTCAGCCTGTCCCGTTCCGAAGCGATGAGTTTTTTCTTTTCCTTGAGCTGCTTGAGCGTGTCCGAGTCATGAAGTCCAATCTCATAGCCCTTTTCGAGGAGGCGGATATCCGCGTTATCCTCCCGGAGGAGAAGCCGGTATTCCGCGCGGGACGTGAATATCCGGTAAGGTTCGCGGGTCCCCCGCGTGACCAGATCGTCCACCATGACAGCCACGTAAGCCTCGGAGCGATCGAGAATGAAGGGCGCGCGTTTCTGTACTTTCAGAGCGGCGTTCACGCCGGCCCACAAGCCCTGCGCCGCCGCCTCTTCATAACCGGAGGTCCCGTTGATCTGACCGGCCAGAAACAACCCCTCGATCCACTTGGTCTCCAGTGTGGGCTTGAGCTGTGTCGGCTGGACGTAGTCGTATTCGATGGCATAGGCCGGCCTCATGATCTCTGCTTCTTCAAGGCCCGGGACAGAGCGGACAAGCTCCATCTGTATCTCGTAAGGCAGGGAATTGCCCGTGCCGCTCGCATAAATCTCCTCCGTGTCGAGCCCTTCGGGTTCGAGGATGATCTGGTGATGTTCCCTCCCGGAGAATTTCATAACCTTGTCTTCCAGGGAGGGACAGTATCTCGCCGAAACGCCCTTGATCGTCCCGTCGTAAAGGGGTGAAAGGTGGACATTGCGCCTGACGATCTCAAGGGTCCGGGGGCTGGTTCGCCCGATGTAACAGGACACCTGGGGAAGAAGATTCTTCTCTGAAAAAAGGGAAAAGAGGCGCGGCGCTTCATCCCCTCTCTGTTCCTTGAAGGCGGAAAAATCGATGGTCTCCCGGCAAAGGCGGGCGGGGGTCCCCGTTTTCATGCGTCCCATCTGGAACCCCAGGGCCGCGAGGCTGTCGGCCAGTCGATCCGCCGGAAATTCGCCGGCCCTTCCCGATGGAATCCGGGTTCGCCCGATGTGAACAAGTCCGTGCAGGAAAGTCCCCGTGGTCAGAATAACCGTCTTCGCCGCGAACTCCGTGCCTATGTGATCCCTGACTCCAACGATCTTTCCGTTTTCCGTGAGAATCTCCTCGACAAGCGTCTGCTTCAATTCAAGGCGGGGCTGCCTCTCCAGAACGCCTTTCATGAGGATTCGATAGCGGGCCTTGTCGTTCTGGGTGCGGGTGCTCTGAACGGCCGGCCCCTTTTTCGTGTTCAGGATGCGGTACTGAATCGCCGTGAGGTCCGCCGCCCGCCCCATCTCTCCGCCCAGGGCATCCACCTCCTTGACCAGATGCCCCTTCCCCACACCCCCGATGGACGGTGAGCAGGGCATGTGAGCCACCGTGTCAAGATAGATGGAAAAAAGAAGCGTGCGGCAGCCCATCCGCGCCGCGGCTAGCGCCGCCTCGCATCCGGCGTGACCCGCGCCGACCACGATCACATCATAGGTTGAGGGGTA
>CAYXFF010000044.1:2028-6173 GCA_964464185.1 uncultured Syntrophaceae bacterium
GCCGAAAAGGGTTGACAATTGTCCTGAGCGGCTGCAAAATGAATGCACTTGTTTTCAGAACTATTTTGATTATATAGCCTATAATCCCCATGTCAAGTTCACTGTACTTCGATCTCAATCAAGCGCTCCGTCAGCGTTTCGGCTGTCGGGTCCAGAAGATCAGCCTCGACGCGGGACTCACCTGCCCGAACCGCGACGGCAGCCTTGGCCGGGGCGGCTGCATTTACTGCAACACCAGAGGGTCGGGAACCGGCGCATGGCCGTCCCAATCCATCACAGAACAGCTTGAAGCTGGGAAGGCCTTTGCGCGCAGTCGATACAAAGCGGAAAAATTCATCGCCTATTTCCAATCCTTTTCCAACACCTATGCCCCCCTTGAGAAACTCCGACGTCTCTATGAAGAAGCCCTTGCCGTCCCGGACATTGCGGGCCTCACCATCGGAACGAGGCCGGACTGCGTCGATAACGCCGTCCTGGATCTTCTCGCCGGAATCAGCAGGGAAACCTGGGTCACCATGGAATACGGTCTCCAATCCATCCACGACGCCACGCTGGAGCGCATCAACCGAGGGCACACGTCCGGGATCTTTATGGACGCCATGGAAAGAACGCGAAAAAGAGGGATCGATATCTGCGCCCACGTCATTCTCGGCCTTCCTGGAGAAGGCAGAAAGGAAATGCTCGAAACGGCCGAAGCGCTGGCGGCAACGGATATCCAGGCCGTTAAGATTCATCTGCTCTATGTCATCCGGGGAACGGCGCTGCATCGTCTTCACGAGGCGGGCGGATACCGGTGCATGAACCGCGAAGACTACGCGGAAACCGTTGCGGAATTTCTCTCCTGTCTTCCGCCCGGGATGATTATTCATCGCCTCACAGGCGATCCCCATCCTGAAGAGCTCGCGGCGCCGCTCTGGGCCCTGGAGAAGCAGGCCAACCTCCAGGCCATACGGGAGACCCTGCGGAAGAGAAATCTATGGCAGGGGAAAAACTGGAAGATGGGAAGATAGGAAGTTGAGAAGATGCGATCCATGAAAATCCATTGCCTTTCGCCATTAGCCTTTAGCCCTTTGCCTTTAGCCTGATTTCGGAGCTTTCATTGACCAAAGAGCATTTTTCAACGACACCGGCCATACGAGTCATGAAAGAGAAAGGGATCGCTTTTGCCCTGCACCCTTACAAGTACGAGGAGAAGGGAGGGACAGAGGTGGCGGCCCGCGAACTTCGGGTGGACGAGTACCAGGTGGTGAAAACGCTTGTCATGGAAGATGATAGCAAAGCGCCCTTCATCATGATCATGCACGGCAACAGGCACGTATCCACCAAGAACATGGCCCGCATCCTGGGCATGAAGTCCGTGAACGCCTGCGATCCGAAGGCCGCGGAAAAACACACGGGCTACATGGTGGGAGGAACGTCGCCCTTCGGAACACGAAAACCTCTGACGGTATACGTGGAAGCCACCGTTCTCGACCTCCCGAGAATCTTCATCAACGCGGGGAAAAAGGGCCTCCTCGCGGAAATGACGCCGTCGGAATTGCAGAGGGTCCTGAATGCCAGACCGGTTGCGGTGGCTATAGAATAAGGCAGGCGTTGGGCATCGGGCATCAGGCATTGGACGAGGCAAAAGGCTAAGGGCTAAAGGCATAAATAGCTTTAAGGCCCGGAATGTATTTCGGCATACTGTTAATGAGTCGGCGGATATTCATGATGGCTGTTCGCGTTGCCATACTCGCGGGTGCGGGATTCCTGGCCCTGCTCTTCTTCAACCAGTCAAAGATGGTCTATCTGCCCCAGCGTGACATGGTCGCCTCTCCTGCCTCCATCGGGCTTCGCTACGAAGAGGTGTCCTTCAAGGCCGGGGACGGCGTGAGGCTTCACGGCTGGTTCATCCCATCGGAGTCTGCGAGAGGCGTTCTTTTCTTCTGCCACGGGAACGCCGGAAACATCTCGCACCGCCTCGACTCCATAAGCATTTTTCACCGCCTGGGTCTCAGCGTCTTCATCTTCGACTACCGGGGCTACGGAAGGAGCGAGGGAGAACCCACAGAAGAAGGGACATACCGCGACGCTGAAGGAGCGTGGGAATACCTGACCCGGGAAAGAAGGACGCCGCCGCAGTCCATCGTCATCTTCGGCCGCTCCCTCGGCGGGTCCATCGCGGCCCGGACCGCCAGGAAGCATCCGGCGGGCGTGCTCATCCTGGAATCCGCCTTCAGTTCTTTCCGGGACGCCGCGGAAGATGTGTATCCCTGGCTGCCTGTCCGGCTTCTGGCCCGCTACGACTATGACACGGCGGCCTTTGTCGCACAGGTTCGCTGCCCCGTCCTCATCATCCACAGCCGTGACGACGAACTGATTCCTTTCAGGCACGGTGAAAGGCTTTTCTCCGCCGCGAAGGATCCGAAGGCTTTTCTCGAAATCATTGGCGGCCACAACGACGGTTTTCTCCGATCGGACAAGCCCTACAGAGAAGGACTGGACGCTTTTCTCTCACGATACATGGTCAAATCATGAACAACAGAAAACGAAGGGGGTGAAGAGATGCCGGAAAAAGATATGGATTATTTTACCGCTCTCTACAACGTCGCAAGGGTGATCAACGCTTCTTTGGAGCCGTCGCAGGTTCTCGACGAGATCGTCCGGGCGGCGGCGGAAGCCATGAATGCAAAGGCCAGTTCCCTGCGCATCCTGGACATCCGGAGAAACAGGCTGGTCATGGGCGCCCACTACGGGCTCTCCGGCTCCTACCTCCAGAAGGGCCCTCTCCTTGTGGAAGAAAGCGGTCTGGATCAGGAAGCCCTCAAAGGAGAGATCATCTGGATCAAGGACGCCCAGACGGATCCCCGATTCCGCTACCAGGACATGGCGCGGGCGGAAGGGATCAAGTCCGTTCTCGTCGTCCCCCTGAAGGTGGGCGCGCGGGTCATCGGTGTTTTGAGGGTCTACGCGGACAGAGTCCGCAGATTCAGGAAAAAAGAGATTCGATTCATGGAGGCCGTGGCCAATCTGAGCGCCATCGCGCTGGACAACGCCCGGATGCATCAGCGGGTTCAAACGGAATTCGATCTCCTGGCGGGGCATAAGTACCGCCTGGACGACAATTAAACAGAGAGGAGCATATATGGTTCGCCTTGGCATCAACGGTTTCGGCCGGATCGGACGGCAGGTGCTGAAAGCCGTTCTGGAAAGGCATCCCGGGGCGCTGCAGGTAGTGGCCGTGAACGATCTTTTCGACACGGAAACCAACGCCCACCTCCTGAAATACGACACCAGCTACGGACGGTTCAAGGGAACCGTGGCCGTGGAGAAGGATCGATTTCTCATCAACGGCCGGCCCGTGCAGAGTTTCGCCTGCCGGGACCCGCGGGACATCCCCTGGGACGAAATCGGCGTGGAGATCGTCATCGAGAGTACCGGCCTGTTCACGACGGGCGAGAGGGCCACGGGCCACTTCGAGGCCGGGGCAAAAAAGGTCATCATCACGGCACCGGCAAAAGGGGAAGACATCACCATCGTCATGGGCGTGAACGAAGAATCCTACGACCCCGCTAAGCATCGCATCGTCTCCAACGCCTCCTGCACCACGAACTGCCTGGCACCGCCGGCGATGGTCGTCCACGAGGCCTTCGGCATCGAACAGGGCATGATGGTCACCGTCCACTCCTACACGAACGATCAGCGTATTCTCGACCTTCCTCACAAGGATCTGCGCCGCGCCAGGGCAGCCGGACAGAACATCATCCCCACAACGACCGGTGCGGCGAGAGCCCTGGCCCTCGTGATTCCGGAACTCGCCGGGCGATTCGACGGCTACTCGCTGCGCGTGCCCACACCGACGGTTTCCATCGTGGACTTCACCGTTGAACTGAAGAAGGAAACCACCACGGAAGAACTGCGGTCCGCTCTGAAAAGGGCATCGGAGGAACGTCTCAAAGGAATCATGGCCTGCGAGGAAGAACCCCTCGTCTCAACGGATTTCAGGGGCGACGAGCACTCCTCCACCGTGGACATGGAGTTCACCCGGATTCTCCGCGGGAAGGGAACAATGGCCAAGGTCGTCGCGTGGTACGACAACGAATGGGGGTATTCCTGCCGGGTGGCCGATCTGGCGAATTACATGAGAATGAAGGGACTATAAAAAA
>CAYXFF010000044.1:6273-11125 GCA_964464185.1 uncultured Syntrophaceae bacterium
AGCGATGCGTTATTTCACATAGTCCTTCAAAGCCTTGCCGGCGGTGAACTTGGGAACTTTTTTGGCTGCAATCTTGATCAATGCTCCGGTCTGAGGATTCCGGCCATTCCTGGCCGACCTTTTCGCGACCGAGAATGTCCCGAAGCCTGCGAGGGTTACTTTGTCCCCCTTCTTCAACGCCCTCTTAATGGCCTCCGTGACGGCATCCAAGGCTTTCCCCGCCTCCGCCTTCGTGCAGGTGGCTTTCGCAATTTCCAGGATCAGTTCTTCTTTGTTCATACATTCATCTCCTTTTATTCCGTATTGGTTTTTCCCCGCCAAAAGCGGTGATCATGCCCTCCGCACTTAATGAAGAACACTCTCGATGGCGTTTTCCAGTTCAGTGATACTTACAGGTTTCCCTATGCACTTCAAGGCCCCTGCTGCCATCGCATTGAGCAAAGAGGTCATATCATGAAAGGCACTGATCATAATGACCTTGGCATTTTTATCAATTATTTTCAGATTTCTGAGTACAGTAAAACCATTGATGTCAGGAAGGCGGATATCCAACAGGACCAGGTCAACTTTGTGTAACTTAAACGCATTTATTCCTTCTGCGCCCGTGCCTGCCGTTATCACATCATAGCCTTCCTCGGAAAGATAGATGGAAAGGGTTTCGCATATGGATGCGTCGTCATCAATGACAAGAATTTTATGCATGGCGGTCCCTCTCTATTTCAACTCAATGATTCCTGCCGGTTTGAAAAAAAGGAGGCCCCTGTTAATAGGGAGGAGACGAAAACCAGGGGCCTCCACCGGAAAAGAAGCCGGGAAGGGGGTGCCGACACGTGCTTTCAAATCCCGGGGATGATTCCTTCTCTTCCGGTAATCACCTGTTTCATTAGAAATCGCAGATGCTTATTCTACTTTTTTGATATTGGTTTCGTCCTGCGGTTTCTTTTCTGTTTCGTTTATCGCTATCTTAAAATCCCGGATAGCCTTGCCGATGGAGCTTCCAAGCTCGGGTAATTTCCCGGGACCGAAAAAGATCAGGGCAATCACCAGAATGACCAGCAATTCAGGCATTCCCAAGTTGAACAATCTCAATCACCTCCTTCTAAATAGCCCTCATCCCTCCTTTTTCTATTCCAAATCAGGATCTCCGAATCACTCGCAGATCCTGATTTCACGACCATGAAAATGGATGGATACAAACCTTAAAAACGCATCAACATCGGGAAAAGCGTGCAGATCAAATCACACGAGAGGGGGGGCCCTGAGGAAATATGAAAAGATGAAAGGCAAGGAAAGAAAAGACTCTTTGAAAATGAATAACTTCTCTTGAACCTTATCGATTTTATAGACAAAAAATATCTGCCCTATTGCAGGAGATTTCTTTTTCTTTTCAAGGGGACTATCATTATCAACGGCAGAACTGGATATCTGGGTGGCAAATGCCTGGAAAAGATTTTCCTGGTCAAAGGTGTTCGAAAGCGAAGAGACAAAAAAAATCGCCAGAAGAACTGAGAGAAATAACCTGCAAATGGCTGTTCGAATAATCATATGCTCTTATTAATGCAGGGGAAGAGATATGTCAATCCAATTTGATAAGGAGTTCCCTCAAAAGATATTCAACACTTGATGAACGTTTACCGCCGGTTCTTCAGAACCTCAGGGTTGAGGATGTTCGGCGGAACGTCTCCTCTCAAACCAGCCAGGAGATTTTCCACGGCCAGGGAAGCCATCCGGGTACGGGTCTCCAGGGTACCGCTTCCCACGTGGGGGAGAAGCGTGACGTTATCCAGTTCCGTCAAGCCCGGGGCCAGCGCCGGTTCGTTCTCGTAAACATCAAGCCCGGCTCCGCCGATCTTCCGTTCCCGCAGAACCTTCACCAGGGCCTTTTCATCCACGACGGGGCCGCGGGAGGTGTTGATGAGAAAGGCCGTCGGCTTCATCATCGCAAGCTCCTTCTCGCCGATGAGATATTTCGTTTCCTCGGTGAGCGGGACATGGAGAGAGACAAAATCCGATTCTCTGAGGAGTCTTTTCATATCCAAGTATTCCGCCTGAAGTTCTCGCTCTTCGTCGGACCCCATCCTCTCGCGATTGTGATAGATGACCCGCATGTCGAAACCGCGGGCCCTCCGGGCCACGGCTTTTCCGATTCTTCCAAGGCCGACGATGCCCAGGGTCTTTCCGGTCACCTCCGTTCCCAGAAACAGCATGGGGGCCCAGAAGCGAAACTCGCCCCGCCTTGTGAGCCTGTCCATGTCGGCGATCCGCCTGGCCGCCGCGAGAATGAGGGCAAAGGCGAGCTCCGCCGTGGCATCTGTGAGAACTCCGGGCGTATTCGAAACGGGGATGCCCCGCGCAGTTGCCGCCTTCACGTCGATGTTGTTATATCCCACGGCCATGTTGGCGATCATTCGGAGACGGGGAGCACGGTCCATAAGTTCCCCGTCAACGCTGTCCGTGATCATGGAGAGGAGGCCGTCTTTATCTTGGATGAGATCAAAGACCCTGGCCCGCTCCATGGGCCGGTCTTCCCTGTTGGCTTCCACGGCGCAGGCTTTTTCGAGGACGGCCATGACGCCGCTGGGAATGCGTCCCGTGAGAAGGACTTTTGGCTTTGGCATATTCATCCTCCCCGCCTTCTCAGATATCACCTTTGTTTTCGCGCCGCGATGGCGGCCTCATAGATATCCCGGTTCTCTTCGATATAGTCCTGCGGCAGGGTCAGGCCGTGGGCGTAAGGTCTCCCCTGTCTATCCACCGTCACAAAGGTCAGCATCCCAGTGACCGAAGGGACATCCTCGCCGTTGACATGGATTTTGGCATCTACCGTGATGCTTTTCCCCCCGAGATAGGAAATCTTGGCCTTGATTTCAATCACGTCTCCCGTGGTCGCCGGTTTTATAAAATGGAAGCCATGGATCCGGACGCAGACCACATCTTCCGGCTTCCGGGTCAGATTGATGGCAGTGATGAGGCACGCTTCCACAAGCCATTCCGCCATCCGGCCGGCGTAAAGTGTCCCGTGATGATTAAGGTCTTCCGATTTGACAATCCGTGAAACCCTTGTTTCCCTCATTTTGAATACCTTTCAGCTTGTCTCATGAACAGGACGGTTACCGTATTATCCTTTGACAATCGAGAAGATTGGCTGTATTTTCACAGCATGGAACCGGATATGGTCAGGAAAATCGATGCTGTTCTGGACCGGGTGAAAGACCCCGAGAGCGATCTTCCCGTGGTGCAGCTCGGAGTCATCAAACGGGTTCGATACAACGAAGAGCTGAAAACGCTCTATGTCTTCACCGACTTTTATTCTCACATGCCGAAATGCGTGACCTGCGCGGCCATCGCAAAAACACTCGCCTCCTCTATTGTGCGGGATCTGACGAAGGAATTTCAGACCGAGTTTCCCGATCTATCCATCGAATTCGTGTAACGGGTCCCGTCCTTAATAAAGCTTAGAAGAACCGTCCGAACTTGAGCGCCGCATACATGGGGTCGAAGTCTGATCTCAGTGTCCCCACCATGGTCAGGTGTGTTTTCTCCTCGCTCGCAATCTTCTCCAGTATTTTCTTTTGCTCCTTATCCTTGACCAGCTTTGCGAGTTCCGAGTAAAGAAGGATCGCGTTCTTCTCCGCCTGTATCGCCATGGCGCAGGCTGAAGCTACGGAATCGACCTTCTCCAGCCTCTTGGTCACGTTCTCTCCCTTGGGGAAAAGACCATCCCTGATGACCGATTCCAGATAATCATCGATGTCCTGAATTCGGAAGCACTCCTCCACATCCTTTCCCTCCATCTTGGCCCTCAAACCGATGAAGGTTTCCATGTGCTTCGCCTCTTCTTTCGCGAGCCGGGTAAAGAGATTTTTAAGATCCTTCACATCCTTGAATTTTCTCGAGGCTTTCAGGTAGAAATTCATGCCATCCCTTTCCGCGTTGAGGGCATAACCAAAGATATCCAGTTGCCTTGACGTTCCCATGGTCTTTCCTCCTCTCTCTCGTAGGGTTGGTTAATGAGTGGATGCCTTCCTCGGCATCGCCACGACAAGCCGCTGTTGTTTTGAATGTGCAACAGCGTCTTTCGCATGTCAAGCAAAAAACGCCCGGCGGCCTTTGATGAACGGATTTCAGGAATCTTCTTGTGATTTACGATTTACGAAATTACGCTTCCCCGGCCTTTGGAATCAGGGAAGGAACCCACTGATAGACAGGCGCGAAGTACCGGCCCACCTCCCCCTTCCGGGGAATCATGAAGACAAAGCACCTTTGCTGATCAGGAACAACCGCGATGTGGCGGACGATCCCTGGGTCGCTGTTTTGCTCTATGAACCTGGTCAGGGCGTCCCGCATCTTCATACCCTGGTAATAAAGATAGAAGTCCTGTTTGCCCCACCGGACCTTTTCCCGGTTCAGCCGGTCGGCGTTCGTGATTTTCGGTCCGCGGAAGGCGGCATACTTGACCTCAATGAGGTGCCCCTCTTCCGGCGGAGCCTGCCGCAAGTACAGGGTAATGAAGAGACGGTCCCATCTCCGAATCAGCTTGGAGACAGGAAAGTAAAGCCAGGATTGCCGGGGGAGAAACGTGATGGTCGCTTCCACTTTGGTAATGGCGCCCTTCTTCTTCGTGATGAAGTTGGCGTGATATCCGATGAGTCCCCCGATATTGGTGAAGGTCTGATCGACAGGTTTGATCACGTCCGCGAGATCGTTGAAGGCGGAGAGGAAAAGCCGATGGTTCACCCGTTTCCCCCAGAAAAAGCCGTAGGTTAAAAGGGCGGAAAAGGCTATAAAGAGATAAAAGACAGGCTGTGTTACGATATATTCATGCTCAAACATCTTTTTTCTCTTTCCATTG
>CAYXFF010000044.1:11225-13556 GCA_964464185.1 uncultured Syntrophaceae bacterium
AAGGCGATCCGTCAATTGCCTTGAGCCGTTTTCCAAGGTGACACAGAAGATATCGCCGAGATTGTGAGCGGGATCAAGAGACACAATAAGAACCCGGTTCTCGCGGGAAATCTGCCAGGCTGCGGCCGCGGCCATGGTGGACTTTCCCACGCCTCCTTTCCCGGTATAGAAGAGGATCTTCATCAGTCAATCCCCATGGTGCCCACCATTTCCGCCAGCATGTCGCTTGCGTCCCCGGCCCGCTGATGGAGGACTGCCATTTCCCGTTCCATAAAGGGGAGAAGCTCCACTGAGAGAAAGGTCGGCGGGGCGGGGAACCCGACGAAGGAACCAAGGAGGAGAAGGGCAAAGATATTTTCCAGTTCGTTGAGCTCTACACAGGTGAGGGCGATGGCCTTCTCGCGCTGCACAGCTCCAATGTCCGCAAAGAAGCGGCCTATATGATCGAAGAGGGATGTTCCCATGGGATGGTTCCGGGTCCTGGTTAAAAAAACCGGTGCACGCCGGACGACAGCGTGCACCGGTTCAAAAGGTTTAAGAGAAGGTTATGCTTCTTCGTCTTTCTTTCTCATCTTTACAAAGTCCACGATGAAAAGGATGTTCAGAAGAAGCATGATGCCCATGATGATCTGCACCGTCCACCCTTGTCCGGGCGCCTTGGCGATGGCGCCGGGCATGACCACGGACATGAACCATATAATGGCGAAGGTCACGGTGAACCACAGCACCCACGCGGGGGCCACGGCCATGACGGCAAACTTCGATTTCAGCTTTTTCGCCACAAAGGCGGCACCGGTCATCAGGGCGATGGCGGCGATAAGCTGATTGGCGGCGCTGAAGGACGGCCAGAGAATGGTGAACTGCTTGCTCCAGGCCAGGTAGATGCCTATGGCCGCTGGAATCAGGGAAGCCGTCCAGCGGTTGGTGAGGATACCATAGGCCGCCTCGGCGGTATTCTTCAGGGGAGCGAGCATTTCCACAAGACAGTAACGGGCGATCCGGTTCGTTGTATCCAGCGTTGTGAGTGCGAATGCGGAAATCCAGAGACCGGCGATGATCTTCACGACCTTTGTGGGAATAAAGGCCATGAAGCTCGCCTCCACCATTTTTGCAAAGCTCTCGATAATCATGTTGGGCGCTGACAATTTCAATACCGTTGTAGTCTTCGTATAGAGTTCTCCCCAGTTATCAAGGGTCAGGGCGAGAGGCGGCACGGCAGCAGCGGCGCCAGCAGCGGCAGCCTGGGCGGCATGGGCGTCCTTAATAACCGTATAACCGAACCCGCCAATGGCACAGATGATCAGGGTCGAGAGAAATCCTTCCGTGAACATGGCGCCGTACCCGACGAACAAGCCGTCCGACTCCTTCGAAAGCTGCTTGGATGACGTTCCGGAAGCCACGAGGGAATGGAAACCCGACAGCGATCCGCAGGCTATGACGAGGAGTATGGCCGGCCAGAAGGGTGTCGGTTTTCCGCCAAGAAGAACCGGTGAAAAGACGGTCACGGCAGGCGCCTCAAACCCCCGGAAGGTGAAAATGGCGGCGATGAACCCTATCACGATGCCGAAATACAGAAGGAACGAGTTGAGATAATCCCTGGGCTGCAAGAGGACATTGACGGGGATAGCCGCAGCAATGATGATGTAGACGAAGAGAACCACCATCCAGACCTCATAACTCGCCGGGACAGGAAGGTACGTGGCCATCCAGATGGCGATAGTCATCAGGACGATGCCGATGACCGTAGCTAGCGGGAGGTTCATCTTCACCCGGTAGATCAGAAGCCCCAGGATAATGGCCGCAATGGTCATGTAGATGGACGCGCCTGAGATCTCGGGGGTCTTCACGAAGATGGCGGCGATGATGTTCGCGAAGGCCGCGACAACCAGAATAAGCAGGAAAAAGACGATCCAGTAAAAGGCCGTCCCCGTCCGCTTGGAAATCAGATCGGTGGCCACAAACTGGACGGACTTTCCGTCATAACGGACGGAGGCCATCAGGGCCAGGTAGTCATGGACGGAACCGATCAGAACGTTTCCGAACCAGACCCAGAGCAGGCCCGGAAGCCAGCCCCAGCACATGGCCAAGGCGGGACCCACGAGAGGCCCGGCGCCTGCAATGGAGGAAAAGTGGTGACCGAAAAGGACCGCCTTGTGGGCCGGGACATAATCGATCCCGTCGTAGAGGCGCTTCGACGGGGTATCGATCTCATCCGATGCCCTCACGACATCACGCTCGATCTTTTTCCCATAGGTAAAGTAAAGACCCATGTAAATCAGAAACCCGACAATAATGACTACAGTTGTTGTCATTGCCTACCTCCTTTCCAAT
>CAYXFF010000045.1:0-1424 GCA_964464185.1 uncultured Syntrophaceae bacterium
GAAAAATGTCCGTCATCCATTTCTTTAAGCTCTGGTCTTTCTTTCCTGCAGACGGCCATGACATCCGGGCACCGGTCCTGAAACGTACAACCTGCAGGCAATTCGTATAAACCGGGAACCCCTCCCGGTATGGCCTTTAAATAACCATCTGTCCCGGAACAGGTCCGCCATCGCGGACGCGACTCCAGAAGTGCGATCGAATAGGGATGGCAGGGGTTGGAAAACAGGCGTTGCGCAGAACATCTTTCCATCACCTGGCCGGCATACATGATGACGACCTGTTGCGCCGTTTCCGCGATGACCCCGAGATCATGCGTAATCAGCAGAACGGAATTCTTCGACTCTTCCTTCAAGCGGGCGATGAGATCCAGAATCTGCGCCTGGATGGTGACATCCAGCGCCGTCGTTGGCTCATCGGCAATCATCAGCCTCGGCTCGCATGAGAGCGCCATGGCGATCATGACGCGCTGCCTCATTCCGCCGCTCATCTGATGGGGATAGTCACGGATGCGATCCGCCGGTGACGGCATACCCACCCTATCGAGCATGCAGACGGCACGCTCCATGGCTTCCTTGCGTGAAAGCCTCAAATGGAGCCTCATCGTTTCTGCGATCTGATCTCCGACGCGGATGACCGGATTAAGCGATGTCATGGGTTCCTGGAAAATCATCGAAATGCTGCGCCCCCGGACATGTCGCATATCGTCCTCCGGCAGTCTGAGAAGATCCTTTCCATCGAATAGAATTCGCCCCGATACAATTTTCCCGGGAGGCGCCGGTATCAGTCTCATAACGGAAAGGGCGAGGACGGTTTTTCCGCATCCGGATTCCCCGACAATGCCGACGGTTTCACCGGCGTTGATACAAAGATCAACCCCATCCACGGCCCGGATGGTACCCTCTGCCGTCTCAAAGTATGTTCTTAAATCATGGATCTCGATAATACTTTCCATTATCCATTTGAACCTCGCCGTTGATGAGGCAAGATAGCACAAAGGAATCATATGTCAATGGGATCCGAAGGATCACCCCATCGTGCGGGCGTCAGTTACAATCGACGTATTCCCCAAATGAGCCTTCTTACGGGTTTTTCACGGGTGTGACAACAGGAAGGATCTCAGGTTCGCTTTCCGGTTCTTTATTCCGAGTTTATGCCTGATGTTGTTTCGGTGAAAATCGACGGTTCGGGCCGATGCGTTCAGCATTTCGGATATTTCCTTTGTGGTTCGACCCTCTTTTATGAAATGAATAATCTGAATTTCTCGCGGCGTCAGGTTCGGATATTTCGAGGAAAGGTTTCGCAGGAAAGGAGACAGAATGTCGTTCAAATTTGTCTCCAGGATCTCCAGGTGATTTACCTGCAGCTCACTCAGGCGCGAGGCTTTGAGTTTTTCGAGATACGGCAATACGAGTTCCTTCATGTT
>CAYXFF010000045.1:1524-13510 GCA_964464185.1 uncultured Syntrophaceae bacterium
TCAGGCGCGAGGCTTTGAGTTTTTCGAGATACGGCAATACGAGTTCCTTCATGTTAGCGGAGACACTTTCCTCCAGATCGATACGGTCTTCATCTCGGTGTTTTAGAAGGACCCGGAGCGCAGCATTCGCTTCCTCGAGGTTCAGTGTTTTCGCCTCAAGCTGCTTTTTGTGCTTTTTCAGATCCTCCTCCGTCTTTTTCAATTCCGTGATATCCACCATCGATGCAATGCTTCGCCGCGTCCCTGGAATCATCTCCGTGTTGACAAAAGCGCTGCGCACCTCGCCGTCACTGCGGACATACCTGAACTCGTAGTTCCTCGGCACCGACCGAGGGTCTTCTCTTCTCTTGCGATGATAGGCCATCATTCTGGAACGGTCCTCTTCCAAAACGAGATTGGGCCATTTGATCTCTTCATCGGGGGAAAAACCACTCAGCCTGTAAAACTCCCCGTTGGCTAAGGATATGATCATGTTATCCTCTATGAGAATTGTCGCCGTTCCGGTCGATTCAAAAAGCGTTCGGTAGCGGTTTTCCGATTCTTCGAGTCTCAACATCATCTGCTTCTGATTGCTGATGTCCATCACAAAACCCCTGATCCCGGCCGGACGTCCATCCCTCAATATGGCATTCGCCAGAATCAGCGCCGGAAATCTGCTGCCGTCTTTTCGAAGACATGTATATTCCGCGGCCTTGACGCTGTCACCAGTCATAATTCGATTGAGAGCTCGCATGGTTCTTTTACGATCTTCAGAAACGACGGTTTCCACGACCCTGATCCCGCCCTCTATGTCCTTCTGCGTGTAGCCGAATGTTACGAGCGTACTCGGGTTGGCGTATGTAATCATGCCTTCGGCATTCGACTCGAAAAGCCCTTGGGGCAGAAGTTCTGCGAGATCGCGGTATTTCCTTTCACTTTCTCTGAGGCTTTCCTCCGCACGCTCTTTTTCCGTAACGTCAATGACGGCTGCCTGAATGGCTGGTTTTTCCCCGTATTCTATTCTTGAAACAAATGTTTCCACCCATCGTACGCTTTGCCCCTTTTTGAATACCCTGTGTTTCATCGTGAAATTCTGAAGTGATCCGTTAAGCGTGCCTTCGTATTGTCTTTTTAATGTCTCCAGGTCTTCGGGATGTATGAGCTTCATCACTTCTTCACATGAAAATGCATATAAATATTTCTTTGAGTAACCTGACATTTTCACAAATGGATCGTTCGCAAAAATAATTTTTCCGCCCTGTATGATGACAAGTCCCTGAAGCGAATTCTCGACCAGCGCGCGGTAAGCCTCCTCGGCCTTCTTTTTTTCGGAAATATTTACAATGATCGCCCTGATGCCTGAAGGCACTCTATCTTTTAGAATCAAATTGGCATAAATGATGGCGGAAAATGTTGTTCCATCGCGGCGGATGGCTGTCATCTCCTGCGGCTCCGATTCCTTTCCCGCGACAAGCCGGGCGATGCCCTGAAGTATCCCGTTTCTGTCCGATGGATTTATAAAATCAAAAACATTCAATTTTCCCTTAACCTCTTCATTTCGCTGAAAGCGGAATTCTTTGAAAGCGTGCCTGTTAGCAAATGATAATGTTCCATCAACGCCGATTTCTATTACTGTCTGGGGCAGTAAATTGACAAGGGAATTAAAGCTGTCTCTTTCAACTTTCAACGCATCATTTGAATTTTTCATTCCGATTCTCCGATTTTTTATGAATAAAATTGAAGAGCTGAAGTATATTGACCCTCGGAAGATGTCAAGCTTTAAAATTTTTAAAAGTCATCCTGTTATCAACTGCCTGCCTATTTTTTATTTCATAAAAGCCGTTTATTTATAATATGTTGCATTTTTATCGGCTCAAGGTTGTATCGCCTCTTACGTGCATATACCAAGTATTATATACGTTATAATCAGGTATTGCAAATCGAATCAACGGCTTCCTGATTATCTTTTCAATTCATCGACAGCCTTTCAATGAATTCATCTTGACATCCCCTGTTTCATGGTTATAGAAGTAGGAAAATTAACTATTTCGCCAAGGAACTTCATGCTATCAGAAAAAGAAATCCGTGATAGAGCTGAATATTGCTATCTTGTCTTCTTGCAGCTCAGCTGGCTTCTCAGAAACGATTTCATAGGACCTGAGCAGTATCTCGAATATCTGAAAAAATCTTCTATCGGTCTCAGCGATGACGCGTTTATCATCGAAACAATCCAGGAATCCCTTTTGATGGGCCGGGAGGATGGAGGCCTCATGTCTCTTGTAAACCTTTATGAGGGCTTTTTCACCGCATTCTGCGAGGTGCTTGAAATCGACTCCGATGATATTAAAAACGGATTTTCGCCTGACGATCTTGAAAAGCTCGCCTCAGAAATGGGTCTGAGAAAAAAATCCCATTCATAAAACCCAATTTCTCCTTGACACTTAAAGGCTTATGACCTATACACATCTCATCATCGTCTGGCTCAATATCGGCCTTGTCGAAGGGCCGTCGCAATTTAAGACAGTATAACAATATGTAATTGTTATTTATTTTTGGATTATGTTGGTCCGATTTTATATAACTGAAGGATAAAAAGCTGTCTTTCCGGTTGAACATCCATATTTATATCATGTCGGATAAACGATACCGTTTAATGTGCGGGAAAATTTGTTTTTATCGGAGTTTTATTCTGCAGTGAAAGGAGGTGGACGGTCTTTATCAATCATGAAGCAGTTCGGAAGAATTTTTTCCTTGAAACCGGGAAAAGATCGAGAAGGGGGTAAAAACGTACAGGTTTAATTTGAAAGGAGGAAACGATGTTTAAACGTGGAGCAACAAAAAAGGCACAGATCATGTCTCTTGAGGAAGCCGTCAAGTCAACCATCAAAGACGGCTCCATGGTCGCCTTTGGCGGATTCACGGCATTCAACCGTAACCCGATGGCCGTTGCCTGGGAAATGGCACGGCAGGGGAAGAAAAACATCCATGTCATGGACCGCCACGGCAGCGCTTGCACATGGCTCCTTAATGCCATTGGGGCAATCAAGATTTACGAGACTGACTGGGTGGGTTGGGGAGAGATGGCCGGAAAGCTGGATGTCAACCTGGAGAGACTCTATAAAGCGGGAAAGATGATCATCGAAGATTACTCCCACGGCGCGATGGCCATGAGGTTCCTGGCCGGCGCCATAGGCGCGCCTTTTATTCCCTACTATGCGCCGCAGGGATCCGATCTTTACAACCCCAAATATGACGCCCTCGGAAAAGCCGGGATGAGGAGCGGAAAGTATCAGAAAATCGCCAAGAAAAAATTCTTGGAAATGGCGGATCCGTTCTTTGGCGCAGGGAATGTCATGCTGCTGCCCGCTGCGCGAGTGGATGTAGCCGTTATCCATGTAGCCCAGTGCGGCGACAAGGGAACAGCGAGATGGCGAGGCATCGGAACGATCGACAAGGAAATATGCTTCGCGGCTGACAAGGTCATCGTCGTTGCCGAGGAAGTCGTACCCGAACCCGAGTTGAGGAAAAACCCCGAATCAAACCAGATTCCCTACTTCGTCGTTGACGCCATTGTGGAACTTCCCTGGGGCGCTTATCCGAGTTCCGTGCCGTACTACTATGATTACGATGCACCCTTCATGAGGGGAATGGACGCTGCTTCGAGGAACGAGGTTGATCTGAAGAAATGGGTTGATGAATGGGTCTATGGACCGAAGAGCTGGGAAGACGTAATGGTCAAGGTCGGGGCAAAGAGGATGCTCGATCTTAAGGCGGACAGCACCACTGGATACAGCACCAGAATCCTCAGAGGCAAGAAGCCTGCACCCAGGATGAAGATGCCTCTGTCCGTCGCAAGAAGCGGTTACTAAAAAAGGGAGGGAACGATCAATGGCAAAATCTATGGAAGAATTGATGGAAGTAATAGACAAGATTCCCGAGGAACCAGCTAAACAGGGTGAGTTTATTCTGCCTGAGCTGATGGCCATTCAAATTGCTCACCAGGTTCGGGATGATGATATCGTTTTCGCCGGCACGGGTCTCCCGATGGTGGGGATCATGACGGCAAACTTCCTGAATGCACCACACGCGCTTCTCATTTATGAAGCGGGAATTTGCGACGGCAAGACCATGCACGTTCCAATGTCCGTCTGCGACCAGAGGGCGGCGAACATGAGCTCCTCGCTGGGCGGACTCGTTGACACCTTCGGCTATTACCTCCAGCAGGGATTCGTGTCCCTCGGATTCCTCGGGGGTGCGGCCATCGACAAGTACGGTGGCGTCAACGTGACATCCATCGGGGATTATTATCAGCCTGCACATCGCTTCACCGGTTCGGGGGGCAATTCCGACATCGGCACGTTGTCGAAAAGGACGGCCTTTATCATCCTCCAGGAGAAAAGGAGATTCCTGGAGAGAAATGAGTACACCACGACCCCCGGATGGTGGTGCTGGGACTTCAAGACCAACGAATGGAAACCCAAGAAGGAAGTCTGGAAAGGCACTCCGTACGCCGACAGCGGTCCCGTGGCCGTCGTAACGAATATGGGAACCTATAAGTTCGACGAGAAAGGCGAGATCTACCTCGATACCTTCCATCCCGGGGTGACCGTGGAACAGATCAAGGAGAACTGCGGTTTCGCTCTCAACGTATCCAAGGTGAGGGGAGCAAGCCCCAATCCGACATACAAGGAACTCTTCGTTCTCAGGGAGTTCGTTGATCCCGAACTGATCTTCCTGCCGCAGAAGACGGATTACCCGGCGGCGATCCAGGCGATCATCGACAAATAAGCTTCATAACAACCGAAGAAGGTTAAAGAGACAGGCCGGAGGGAAAATAACCTGCTCTTTAACCTTCCTCTTTAAAAACAGCTATTGCCCTGGGCGTGTCCAAGCAAACGTGCTCTGAACACAGAGAGGGAGGTAAAGGTTTTTGCCCAGGCAATAGCTATTTTACTGCCTGCTTTTTCTCTTTCTGAGGCCTTTCCAGCCCTTTGACGATCTGCGACTGAATCATCCGCGGCAGAAGCATGTGATGATGGGGGCAAATGGACTTCGGGTTCTGATAGGCCGCATTCGCAAAGGCTACCATGTATTTCCGCATGTCTTCGTACCGCACCACCTCGTCGATGAACCCTTTCTTCGCGCAGTAGAAGGGCCTCGATGTTTCCTCGTAATGCTTCACGAGCTCATTCATTTTCTGAATGGTGCCGTCGAGAGACCTGCCGGCATCCTTTTCCTTCACGAGCCGGCGGGCGTAACTGGCCGCTGCCGCCGTCTCACCGTGCATGACGTTGATCTCCGTCGCCGGTGTTCCGAGGGTAAAGGCATTGTTGTTGTTGGCCGTCGGACCTCCCAGAACATAGTGAGCCGCCGCCGTCCCCTTGCGGAGCACGACAAGCATCATGGGCAGTTCCGTCGACTCAATGGAATAATTGAGCGCCTGTCCCAGCCCGAGGAGCTCCGCCTTCTCGGCAATATCACCCACGTCGATTCCCGACGTATCCTGGAACCAGATCATCGGCACGCGGTCGCGGTTGCAGAGGGTCACGAACTCGTTCATCTTGATGAGACCCTGCCGGTAGAGCTTTCCGCCGATCGCGTGGTACTCGTTCGTATACTCCGGATAATTGGGCAGCAGTCCCTGGCGGTTGCCGATGACGCCCAGGAGGAACCCGTCGACCTTCACCAGACCGCAGTACATCTCCGGCCCGTAGCCCGGCTGAAATTCCATATGCTCGGAGTTGTCGATGAGCCGCGCCAGCACCTCATCGAAGGAATAGACGGCCCTCGTATTGACGGGAATGATCGACACCAGATCCGCCGGAGATAATTTCGGTTCCGCCGGCTCGGCCACGCGGAAAAATTTCGGGTTGTAGGCCGGCAGGTAGTTCATCCACTCTTTGATGGCATCCAGGACCGCCGTCTCGGTCTCATAGACGGCCTTGAAAAAGCCGGTCTCGTTATAATGGATGCTGACGCTTCCGGGAGGAACGGCTTTGTAATGCCGGGTTGCCTCAATCAGCTGCTCGGCCCCTTCTTCGTCAAAAGATCCCTTGGGACTCATGCCGCTTACGATGCCCCCGCCGCCCACCGCAATATTGCATTTCTTGTGGGCGAGCAGGATCGTCGGGCTGATGCCCTGATAACCTCCCCCCGCGGGGTTGGTGCCGTAAATGCCCGCGATCACGGGCACCCCTTCCTGCTCGAGCTCCGCGTGGCGGAAAAAGCAGGTCCCCTGACCGCGGCGGTTGGCGTACACCTTCTCCTGCTCGGGAAGTTTCACGCCGGAGCAGTTGACCAGCCAGACCAGCGGCAGGTGGAGGATCTTGGCCATATCGGTGACGCGCAGGTTATTGTCCGCCTGCCCGGCGATCCAGGCGCCTGCGATCCATTTATTGTTGAATCCGATGAGCACGCACCACTTCCCGTTAATCCGGGCCAGACCGTCCACGACATTCGTCTGTCCGGACTCCTCATTTTCCGGATCATAGATGGTATGGAGCGGGGTGAACGTCCCCGGATCGACCAGGTATTCGATTCTCTCCCAGACAGTCATCTCTCCGCGCCTGTGGAGCTCCTCCGTGGAAACACCGAAGTTCTTTATCCGATCAACTTCACGATCGATTTCCCCCATGATCTCATGAACCCGGGCAACGTTGTCTTTCATTCTGTCTATGACGACAGGTTTGAGCGGCTTGCCCAAATCGTCCATTTTTTCAAAATATCGCTTCATTCGTTTCCTCACTTCCTTTCAAGTCAACCGCATCTATCAGGTAAAAAATTTTATTTCTTTGCTTTCTTCACACCCAGTTGGTCCAGTGCAACAATAAATTTACAGACATTCGCTGATCCCTCGACCATGGCATAGGTCGGCGAATCGCGGTAATACCTGGCCACGGGATATTCAGTCGAATAGCCGTAGGCGCCGAGGATTCTCATGGCATAATTGGAGCACTTTGTCGCACACTCGCCCGCCAGATACTTGGCCATGGCGACTTCCAGCGTGTTGTTGAGATTGCCCTCGTCCTTCTGCCAGGCCGCCTTGTAGACCATCAGTCTTGCCGCCTCCACCTCGCAGACCATCTGGGCAATCAGGTCCTGGTTCATCTGGAACTGGCCGATCGGCCTCCCGAACTGCTCGCGTTCATTGGCGTATTTGAGCACGCTGTCAATGCAGGCCTGGGCCAGTCCAACACCGCCAGCCGCCGCCGACAAACGAGTCTGATTAAGAGATCCAAAGACGATCCTTGCGCCGTCGCCAGGGTTGCCCAAGATATTCTCCTTGGGGACCTTCGTGCCGTCGAGGTAGATTTCACCCGTGGGCGACGAGCGGTTGCCGAGCTTGTCCAGACTCGTCGTCCGGATGCCGTTGAAGTTTTTAAGCTCCACCACAAAGGCCGAAAGCCCCTTGCCGCCCTTGGAGCGGTCCGTGTACGCGTAATAGATGATCGAGTCGCCGCAGCTGGCGTTGGAGATCCAGGTCTTCGATCCGTTCAGGAGCCAGTGGTCCCCCTTGTCCTCGGCCGTGGACTTCATGGACATGACATCGGAACCGGCATTGAATTCCGTGATGGCGAAGGCTCCCATGTATTCTGCATTCACCAGCTTCTGGATGTACTTCTTCTTTGCCGCTTCCGTCCCGTAACGATAGATGGTGAAGGCGCAGCCAAGGCTTTGCATGTTCACCTGAACCCTCAGGGAACTGGATGCCCTGGCAATCTCTTCCGAAATGATCATCGCCGCCAGCCATCCCATGTTGTTTCCGCCATACTCCTCGGGTATAACGGTACCGAAAAAGCCCAGCTCCGCCATGGGCTTCACAGCTTCTTCGTAAGGAAAATAATGTTCCTCATCCCATTTGTCCGCGAAGGGCGCGATTTTCTCCGCCGCAAAATCACGGACCATGCTTCTCAACATCTCAAGTTCTTCCGTTAAAGCAAAATTCATAGACGAATCTCCTTGTCATGCTCTGTCTTCATTTTAAAAAGGTCACCTTGTGCTGTGATCCGGTGTTCAGCACTATTTTTGGTATGCGAATTCGCTTCTCAGGCCTTCTGGAACACGTAAGTGATGTGCTCATTGGGCAGCTGCTGAACCACCGCTTTCATGTCCATACCGATCATCAGATCCTTCTCTGTAATGGCTTTATCAACCCGGCCGAAAACCTTGTAATCGCCATAATCGAGGACAGCGATCGTGTAGGGCAGATCCTGCGTGAAGCCCGTGGGGGCAAAGGTCAGCGTGCTGAAGCTCAGCAGTTTCCCCGCTCCTTTCACCTCAAACCATTCCATATCGCTATCGAGCGAATGATAGCAGTCGGCCCTCGGCGGGAAGTAGTGAATGCCGCACTTCTTGCACTTCGTTCCCATGAGCTTGCCCTGCTCCAGGTATCCGATAAAATCGTTGATCCGGGTGATCCCCGTGAAACTCACCGTCCCGAATTTACTGAACCGATTATCTATTTCTTTTTTCGACATGTTATTCCCTCCCTAAAATCGTGACGTTCGCATAGAGACCTACACCACCCACATTGTGGACCAGTCCGATGGAGGGATCCTTCACCTGCATGTCTCCTGCCTCACCTCTCAACTGAAGAACAATGGTTCTCACCTGGGAGCCGCCCGTCGCTCCAATGGGATGTCCCTTGGAGAGCAGCCCGCCGTCCACATTCACGGGAATTTTTCCTTCCTTGTACGTCTCTTTTGCCCGAATCAAGGCGGGCCCTTCACCCGGCTTCGCAAAGCCGAGGCTCTCGTAGGCCATGATTTCCGCAATGGTGAAACAGTCATGGACTTCGGCCACATCGATATCCTCCGGCTTCATTCCCGCCATGGCATAGGCCTGCCGTCCCGCTTCCGTTGCCGCGGGCAAACCGTAGAACATCTCCCGGCCCGCCATGTTGACGGCCGCGGATGCTGACCCGAGTCCCTTGATCCAGACCGGTTTCTCACAGAACTCCTTCGCCTTCTTTTCGCTCGCCACAATGAGACAGGAACTCCCGTCCGCGTTGTTGCAGCAGTCCCCGACCCTGAGCGG
Source organism: uncultured Syntrophaceae bacterium (assembly GCA_964464185.1). Lineage (GTDB taxonomy): Bacteria > Desulfobacterota > Syntrophia > Syntrophales > UBA4778 > UBA4054. The sequence continues at coordinate 10,540 of CAYXFF010000045.1, forward strand.
ACTCGAAAGAATGTTCCCCAGGGGATTGGGTGCCGTGAAGGCGTCCATGGTCAGCTCTTTCCTGAGCATTGCACGGTCATTGAAAACGGCATACTTTGAAGCCTTGAGCCTCACCAGCGCCAGATCGTCCGGCGATGTTCCATATTTTGCCATGTGGCCGCGGGCAAACATGGCGTAATAGGCCGGCATCATCGTTCCAAAAGGTGATTCCCACTGGATGTCGGCACCCCGTCCCATCCGTTCCTGCGACTCGGCCGCACTGATCTCGGACATCTTCTGAAAGCCAAGCACCATGACCATATCGTGGAGACCCGCTTTAACCAGAGAGTACGCAAGCCGCAAACCCGTGGTGCTCGATGAACAAAGCGATTCCGCGTAAAAGGTCGGCTGGGGATTCAGCCCCAGGTACTCCGCAAATACGCCCGAGGGCGACCGCTGCTTGTCATACTCCGGCGCTGAACAGACGATCGTGGCATCGATGTTTTTCGTCGTGACCTTCGCGTCCGCCATGGCCTCCTTGAAACTTTCAAATGCCATTTCGCGTATGGAGCCCGGATAGGCTCGGACAAACTTGCTCTGCCCGACTCCAATAATTCCAACTTTACTCATAGTGTGCCTCCTCGTTCATGATCGATTCTTCTACTTGCCTTTATAGACGGGCTTTCTCTTCTCCAGAAAGGCCTTCATCCCCTCCGTCTTGTCCTCGCTGGCAAAGGCCAGCGAAAAACAGGTGTTCTCAATAGTGCGTGCCGTATGGAGATCCGCGTCAGCCGCATTCTGAACGGCATACTTGGCCAGTCCCAAAGCAACGGGGCTGTGGCGCGATAACGTCTTCGCCATCTCCATTGCCGAGGGCATTAATTGTTCGTCCGGTACGACCTGGTTGACGAGATTGATTCTCAGGGCCTCCTCCGCATCGATCATCCTGCCCGTGAGCACAAGCTCCTTGGCCTTTCCCAAACCGACCAGCCGGGTCAGTCGAACGGTTCCTCCGCCTCCGGGGATGATGCCGATATTGATTTCGGCCTGTCCGAATTTGGCGCTCTCGGCGGCTATGCGAATGTCGCAAGCCATGGCCAGTTCACACCCGCCGCCCAAGCAGAAACCCGCAACGGCTGCGATAATCGGCTTCCTTGACTGCTCCATCCTGAAGGACAGATCCCATAAGGATGCCCGGCTGAATTGCTCAAGCGCCGTCTTTTCCACCATGGCGGCAATATCCGCGCCAGCCGCGAAGACCTTCGGACCTCCGGTGATGATGATGGCCCTGACATCCGCATCGCCCTCCAACTCCGTCAAGGCATTCGTTAATTCGTCACGCATGGCCGGGTTTATGGCATTCCTGACCTCTGGACGGTTCAGTGTGATAATTCCAAGTTTGTATTCTTTTATTTTTTCCAGCCGAATGGTTGAATAATCCATCACTCGCTTCCAGCCAGTCTAAAATTCAATATCCGTGCGGGGCTTCTTGTCACCCGATGAATAATCGTACCAGCCCTTCCCGGTCTTCCGCCCCAGGTCTCCGCTTTCAACCAGCTGCTCGAGGGTCATGCTGGGACGCCATTTCACGTCCTTGTAACTGTTGAATAAACCCCTCAAAACTTCAAGACCGATATCCAGCCCCACCAGGTCCGCCACCTCGAAGGGTCCCATGGGATGGCCAAGGGCCAGCCTCGCGGCCTTGTCAATGTCCTCAACGCTCGCAACGCCTTCATTCAGACAGTTGTAAGCTTCGTTTCTCAAAGCCTGATTGATCCGGTTCACCAGAAATCCCGGGACATCCTTCACGCGCACCGTGTCCTTCTTCATGGAATGGACCAGCTTCTCAGACACCTCGACGGTATCCAGAGAGGTTTTCAGTCCCCGGACAATCTCAACCAGCCGCATGGCTGGAACGGGATTGAAAAAATGCATACCGATGAATCGGTCGGGACGTTTGACCGTCGTGGCCAGTCTCGTGATCGGGATCGAAGAGGTGTTCGATGCAAAAATTACTTCGGGCCGGCAGAGTCCATCGAGTTTTTCAAATGCCTCTTTTTTGGGGTCGAAACTCTCGGCAATGGACTCGATGACGAAATCCATCTCTTTTGCATCCTCCCAGTCCGTCGTCAGTTTGATCCGCGATAGAATCTTTGCCTTGTCGTCGGCCGTGATCTTTTCTTTCTTGATCTGACCGTCAAGACTTTTATTGATCATGTTGATGCCGCGCTCCATGTTCCGGTGCAGCTTCATCACCACGCTGTATCCCGCCTGTGCGGCGACCTGTACAATCCCGGCTCCCATGGTGCCGGACCCAACAACCATGACCTTCTTTATCTCCATCTTTCACCTCCTGAATATTATTCCACATTCACTTTTTTTCATGTTGCAAAAGGCGAGCCAACACAACCCCCCTATAATCTGAATATATTCAATTAATTACGAATTATGCGACATCCATCTGTCATTTGCTCAAATTGTTTTTGTATTCATTTATCTACATATTTTGGATCACTATTTTAAATTGCCTGATTTTCGCAGATTACACGAGCTTGTTTTTGTGTATAGCAGGATATACATGTCGATATTAATAAACAAAAGAATGGATATTAAAAGGACGTGACAGATATTATTATCTTGATAATAATGATTGGAATAGAGCAGTTTCCCAGAGCATGAACCTGCTCTATTCCATGGGGTTATTTCTTTTCTTTCAATTTCTTTGCTATATCATCCCTAAGGACATACTTCAGGACTTTTCCCGTGGGCGTCCGCGGAAGCTGCTTGATGATCTCCACGCGCTCCGGCCACTTGTATTTCGCCACGTTTTCCTTTTCCATGAAGGTCTGCACATCCTCAACGCTCAGGGTTTCGCCTTCCTTCAATTCAACGTAGACACAGCATTTTTCGCCCAGCCGTTCATCCGGCATTCCAACAACCGCCACGTTGACGACCTTGGAATTCTTATAGAGAATGAACTCCACTTCCTCGG
>CAYXFF010000046.1:0-9899 GCA_964464185.1 uncultured Syntrophaceae bacterium
AAGTAAGTAAGTATTACTTTATCATGGAGGTGAGAAGTGAAAACTGAAGATTGTATAGCAATAGTTACCGGAGGTGCTTCTGGATTAGGTGAAGCCTGTGTGCGCGCTGTAGTGGCTGGCGGCGGGAAAGCTGCAATTTATGACCTGCAGGCGGATCGGGCAGAGAAACTTATTTCTGAGCTGGGTTCCAATGTCATCTTTGCGAACACCGATGTAACAAGTGATGAGAGTGTTAAAGCAGCCGTTTCAAAAACCATAGAAGCTTTTGGGGGAATGAATGTTGTTATCAATTGTGCCGGTGTTGGGGATCCGGCGAAGGTGCTGTCAAAAAAGGGTCCCATGCCTCTCTCGTTTTTCAACCGGGTGGTGCAGATCAATCTGGTAGGAACGTTCAATGTTATCCGTCTCGCTGTCGAGCAAATGGTAAAGAATACCCCCAATGCAGACGGCGAAAAAGGCGTGATCATCAATACAGCATCAGCCGCAGCATTCGATGGTCAGGTAGGTCAGCCGGCATACAGCGCATCAAAGGCGGGAGTCGTGGGCATGACGCTTCCTCTGGCGCGCGAATGTGCCGATTACGGCATACGTGTTATGACGATTGCACCCGGGCTTTTTAATACGCCGATGCTGGCGATTCTTCCGGAAGCAGCGCGGGAAGCACTGGGAAAGATGGTACCCTTTCCGCCACGGCTCGGCTTCCCCTCCGAGTATGCCATGCTATGCCGGCATATCATCGAGAACCCCATGCTCAACGGCGAGGTGATCCGACTCGACGGTGCCATCCGGATGGCGGCGAAATAGATCTGCACGAGGTGTCTGTACGATACTTTATCCGGACAGGCATCAACATAAGTATAGCAAAGCGTGTGATATTGAAATTTATTTAAAAGTTTTATTGGAGGAGAAGACAATGGAATATACGACGATTCTTTATGAAAAAAGTGAAGGTATCGGAACCATTACCTTGAACAGACCAAAGAGCATGAATGCCCTGAATAGTACCCTGTTGGTGGAATTAAGCCGTGTATTCAACGAGATTGCAAAAGACGATGAAGTCAGGGTTGTGATTGTTACCGGAAGCGAGAAGTTTTTTGCCGCCGGCGCTGACATTACTGAAATAGCGAACATTGGCACGCCTGCTGATGCCTATGATTTTTTAAAAACAGCAGATGTTTTTCGAAAACTGGAAGACTTTGACAAACCGATTATTGCCCTGATCCGGGGGCTTGCTCTGGGTGGTGGATGCGAGCTCGCGATGGCATGCGATCTGAGGATAGCAGCGGAAAATGCTGTTTTCGGACAGCCTGAAATACGTATTGGTGTGATTCCCGGTGGCGGAGGGACACAACGATTGCCGCGGCTGATAGGCGTTACTAAGGCAAAGGAGCTTTTGTATACGGGTGATAGTATTGACGCTCAGGAGGCATACCGGGTAGGTCTTGTAAACAAAGTCGTTCCCAATGAATCAGCCGTGGATGAAACGCGAAAGATGGCTTTGAAGATAGCCCGTCAGCCGGGGATAGCCCTGCGAGCAACGAAGCTTGCGGTAGATGGCGGCATGAGCATGGATATGAAATCGGCCCTGGCATACGAAGCCCGCTGTTTTGAGATTCTCTTTTCTACGGATGATCAGAAAGAAGGAATGAAAGCCTTTGTGGAAAAGCGCAAACCTGAATTTAAAAACAGATAATCGTGTTGTGAAGGAGAGTTTAAAATGATTGGTATTACATCATACGGTGCATATGTTCCGAGATACAGAATGGATCGGAAGATAATCTTTGCTGCCATGGGCTGGTTCAATGGCGCAACGGCCGGAGCTGCCCGGGGAGAGAAAGCCATAGCCAATTACGATGAGGATAGCATAACCATGGCCGTGGCGGCGGCGTCCGATTGCCTGTACGGTTGTATTCGGAATGAGATTGACGGGTTTTATTTATGTTCGACAACACTCCCGTACCTGGAGCGTCAAAATGCGGCCATCTGTTCGGAAGCTCTCGCATTGAGGCCGGATATCCGGACGGCAGATTTTACAGCGACACTGAAGTCGGGAGCAACGGCACTCATTGCTGCCCTCGATGCGGTGCGCTCGGATGATATTTCAAAGTTTATGGTTTGCGCGACGGATTCCCGTCAGGGCAGGCCGGGCAGCAGCAGGGAACACACTTTGGGTGACGGTGCCGCGTCCCTCATGGTGGGGAAAAAAAATGTCATTGCCGAGTTCAAGGGAAGTTTTTCCCTCACCCGTGATTTTCCAGACTACCGAAGGACACAGGAGGAACGGTTCTCTCATTCCTGGGAGGAGCGTTGGATCAGAGATGAGGGATACACGAGGATTATTCCGGCGCTTATTGGTGGTCTGTTCAAGAAGTATGATCTTAAGAGCACGGATTTTGACAAGGTCGTCATTTCGTGTCCCGATCGAGATCTGAACAATATCTGCAAGCGGCTCGGATTCAACGAAAAACAGGTTCAGGACAATTTACTTGCGAGTGTCGGTGATACCGGTTCTGCTCTTGTTCTGATGATGTTTGTAGCAGCTCTTGAAGAGGCGAAGCCGGGTGACAAGATTCTGGTTGTTGGCTACGGCAATGGCGGTGAAGCACTGTTTTTTCAAGTAACGGAGGAGATTGAGAAAGCCCGCAACAGACTCGGAATTAAAGGACACCTGGCCATGAGGAAAGCGATGGACAATTATAACAAATACCTCGTGTTCCGTGATCTGCTTCCCGTTGAGGTGGGAATTCGGGGAGAGGAGGTCACCATGGCACGTATGTCTGTGATGTATCGCGAGGGCAATACCCTTGCGGCGCTATGTGGTTCGCGTTGTAAGGCATGCGGCACTCCCCAGTACCCGAAACAGCGGATCTGCATTAATCCGCAATGCGGTGCCATTGATCAGATGGAGGAATACTTCTTCTTCGATAAGGTTGGACGAATAAACTCATACACGGGCGACAATCTTGCATTCAGCTTGGATCCACCTGCCATGTACGGGTTTATTGATTTTGAAGAAGGCGGAAGACTCTACCTTGACATAACGGATACAGAACTTGATTCGCTGAAGGTTGGAATGCCTGTCAGGATGACATTCCGCCGCAAGTTTGTTGACCGGCAGCGAGGGATATACGCCTATTTTTGGAAGGCGGCTCCAGCATACGAAGCGAATGCATAGAGGGAGGAACATACAGTGGCCACGGGAATAAAGAATAAAGTAGCGATCATTGGGATGGGATGCACCAGATTTGGTGAGTTTTGGGATAAAAGCGCGCAGGATCTTATGGTTGATGCGTTTAAGGAAGCAATCGATGATGCGGGGATAGAAACAAAAGACATCGGGGCGGCATGGCTTGGCAGCTGCTTTTCTGAAGTCAATGTGGGCAAGGGTGCCATACCGCTTGCCAGGGCTTTGAAGCTGCCGAATATTCCCGTCACGCGAGTGGAGAATTTTTGTACCACGGGTACGGAGGCGCTGAGAGGAGCCTGCTATGCCGTTGCCTCAGGTGCCTGTGATATCGCGCTTGCCCTGGGTGTTGAGAAGCTTAAGGACACGGGGTACGGCGGGTTGCCGGATTTCGGCACCATGCTGGGTACGGAAAACCTTTTTTATACGCCAAACCTGACGGCTCCAGGCATGTTCGGGATGGTAGCAACGGCCTATTTTGAAAAGTACGGCCTGAGCGCAGAAGAGGGGAAACGTGTACTCTCGCGGATATCGTATAAGAGTCACAAGAACGGCGCCATGAATCCGCGAGCCCATCTCCGCCGGGAAGTGAGTGTAGAGGTCATGATGAAAGCCCCCATTGTTGCATGGCCGTTGGGTCTTTTTGATTGTTGCGGCGTGAGTGATGGGGCTGCCGCCGCTATAGTGGTTTCCGCCGACAGGGCCAAAGAGTTCAGATCCGACCCCATTTACCTAAAGGGGCTTCAACTTTCGCTGACCCCTGCCACGGGAATTGGACATCAGAGTTGGAACGGTATCCACTTTGAATCGACACGCATTGCCGGGATCAATGCCTATAAAGAAGCGGGAATCAAAAAACCAAGAGAAGAGATCAATCTCATGGAGGTCCATGATTGTTTTTCCATCAGCGAATTGCTGACGTACGAGAGTCTGCAGATTTCTCCAATTGGAAAGGCCCGGTACGATATCGAAGGTGGATTTTACGATCTCGACGGTCAAATTCCCTGCCAGAGTGACGGCGGATTAAAGTGCTTCGGACATCCCATCGGAGCTTCCGGAATCAGAATGGCGTATGAGATTTACAAGCAGCTGCAAGGCAAAGCCGAGCCTGCCCAGAGGCAGTTAAAGAACAACCCGAAGCTCGGGCTTGCTCATAACCATGGAGGGATCTGTGGGAGCCTGGTTTGCAGTGTGGCTATATTCGGCAATGAGTTGTAAGCAGGCTCTTTACAGGAAGTTCTCATTGATGATGAAGGAGGTTAGGCCGGTAAACAAAGGTTTCCCAGGCTTTTCTTAATGAACGGCAGGTTTCATTATGCAGCTCTCGAATATTTTGAACAATGATTTCGAAGGGTGTGAAAAATGAGCAGGTCTTTATTCAAGGAAGAGCATGACATCTTTCGTGATGCCTTCAAAAAATTTCTTGCCAAAGAGGTTATTCCCTATCTTGAGGAGTGGGAGCGGACCGGAATCGTGTCCAGGGAAGCATGGAAAAAAATGGGCATGAACGGATTCCTTTGTCCCTGGCTTGATGAAAAATACGGAGGTTCCGGCGTAGGCTTTGAGTATTCCCTCGTCATTAATGAGGAACTTGCGTATATCGGCTGCCATGGGCTCATAGCAGGGCTGCACAGTGACATCATCGTTCCCTACCTATACAGTTTTGGCAATGAAGCGCAGAAGGCGAAGTGGCTTCCCGGTTGTGCTTCAGGCGATATTGTTACGGCCATCGCCATGACAGAACCCGGCACGGGATCCGACCTGGCAGCGATCCGAACCACCGCTGTGAGGGAAGGAGACGAATATGTGATCAACGGTCCGAAGACTTTCATCTCCAATGGAATACATTGCGATCTGGTGATTGTGGTGGCAAAAACAGATCCCAAGGCAAATCCTCCATTCAAGGGCATCAGCCTGATCTGTGTCGAAAACGGAACCCCCGGCTTTTCAAAGGGAAGAAAGCTCGAAAAAATGGGATTTCACAGCCAGGACACGGCGGAGCTCAACTTTGAAGATTGCCGGGTACCCGCATCCAATCTTCTGGGAGAGGAAGGAAAAGGCTTTTATTACCTGATGCAGAAACTGCAGGGAGAAAGGCTGATTGCCAGTATCTGGGCACAATCCATGGCCGAGGCCATGCTCGATATGACTGTCAAATATTGCCGGGAAAGAACCGTTTTCGGAAAACCGATCAGTTCCTTTCAACACAACACATTCAAGATTGTGGAGATGGCCACGGAAATTGAATTGGGAAGGGCTTTTTTGAATTCTCTCATCGAAGATCATTGCGAAGGGAAGGATATTGTCAGACAGGTCTCCATGGCAAAGGCCTGGATTCCCGAGATGGCCAACCGCGTGGCTTACCACTGCGTACAGCTTCACGGTGGATATGGCTATATGGAGGAATATCCGATTTGCCGCTTCGCAAGAGACGTGCGTGTCATTCCCATTTTTGCCGGCACCACGGAAGTGATGAAAGTTATTGTCGGCAGGATGATGGGGTTATAGAGTTTTTGGAGAGCTAAGAGGCCGCGTGTCGAGTTGAAATTATCATCGGACCATGCTTACTGAAAAAAAGGGGGAGATATGCAGAATTTGCTGGAACAGGTCAGGCACTGGATGGTGTACAAACCAAAGGGTATCATGGTTTATGAGGGGGACAAAACATTTACCTACTCTGAGATCCATGATCGCGCAAGGCGATTTGCGGGGGGGCTTAAAAAGCTCGGCATCAAAAAGGGCATGCGTGTCGGCGCGCTCATGTTTAATAATTATCGGTGGTATGATCTCTACTACGGGCTGGCCGCTGCCGGCTGTATCCTTGTGCCTTTGAATTACCGACTGGCAAATCCCGAGATTGAATATCAGATCAACGATTCGGGCTGCAAGATGATGGTTTTCGACCCTGAATTTACGAAGGTCGTTGACGATATCAAGGGCAACTTGACGTCAGTACAACATTATATTTACACGGGAGATGAAGCGCCCTTCAAAGGGGCAATCCCTTATGATACGCTGCTCAATGCAGATCCCTTTGAAGCCGATGTCACCGCAGACGATGTGTTTGGCATCTACTACACCGGCGGCACGACCGGACTGGCAAAAGGGGTCATGCTGACTCACAAAAACATTCTGGCCAATGCCTTCCAACTCTGCACGCATATCAATCTGACAGGCGACCATCTCGCAATGCATGCGGCACCCATGTTTCATCTGGCCGACGGCGCGTCGAATTTTGCAGTCACCCTTGCAGGCGGTTCCCACGTATCTGTAAAAGCCTTTGAGCCGTTAGCGGTATTGAAGGCCATCGAAAAATATAAAGTGACCTGTGCCTTGCTCGTACCCACGATGATCAACATGCTCATCAATCATCCGGATGCCGGAAAATATGACCTCAGCAGCATGAGGCTCATCTGGTATGGTGCGTCCCCCATCGCACCTGACGTGCTCCAGCGGGCTATAAGTATGTTCAAGTGTGACTTCTACCAGCTTTATGGAATGACAGAGGCAGGGCCGATTCTCACGGTTCTTCTGCCTGAAGACCACATGGTTGATCCCGACGATCCAAAGTCTGTCAAAAAGTTAAAGGCTGCAGGCAGAGAGGTCATTGGTGTCCAGATGCGGGTGGTCGATAAAAGCGGCAAAGACATTAAGCCCGGCGAAATTGGTGAAGTGCTGGCCAAGGGTGACAACATCATGGCGGGTTACTGGGCGAAGCCCGTGGAAACGGAAGAAGTATTAAGCAAGGACGGCTGGTATCAGACCCGCGATCTCGCCGAGATTGACGAGAACGGCTATATTTACATCGTTGACCGTGCAAAAGACATGATCATCAGCGGGGGTGAAAATATTTACACCGTTGAAGTGGAAAGCGCTCTTTACAAGCACCCTGCCATACTGGAGACAGCCGTGATCGGTGTTCCGGACGAGAGATGGGGAGAAGCCGTAAAGGCCTGCGTCGTCCTTAAAGCGGGTATGAAGGCAACGGAGTCTGAGATTGTTGATTTCTGCAAAAAACTCATAGCAGCTTACAAGTGCCCAAAAAGTGTCGATTTTCTGGATGCAATCCCGAAGAGCGGTGCAGGTAAAATCTTGAAACGGGAGCTGCGCGATAAATACTGGAAAGGACATGCAAGAGGTGTTGCCTGATTGCTTTTTATGTAAGCTAAGGAGAATCCTGGGCTCATAAGTATCAATTTTAATAAGGAGGATATTATGGAACCTAAAGCAACAGAAACTATGGCCGTGGGAAGACTTCTGAAAAATGCTGCTATCAGGTATCGCGATAAAGAGGCGCTATATTGCTCAACCTCAGGGCGAAGATTCTCTTTTCTGCAGCTTAACGAGCGAACGAATCGCCTGGCTAATGGACTAATGAATTTGGGTTTAAAGAAGGGCGATATGGTGGCGTTTCTCATGACAAACCGCTCTGAAATTATTGAAACCTTTTTCGCAATTGGGAAAACAGGCTTGGTGGGGCTTCCACTGAATTACCGTTTGATTGCGAAAGAGATCGTTCAGATGATAACGCTTACCGACGCGAAAATACTGATCTTCGAAGATACCTTTACCAAGGTCGCCGAGTATGTGCGCCAGCAGCTGCCCGCGGTTAAAACATTTATAGGGATTGGCAAGGGAATCCCTGAATTTGCCTTGGATTATGACAAGCTCATTTCAAACTCATCTCCCAATGAGCCAAATATGGATATCCGGGAAGAGGATGACTACTACATGAACCTCACCTCCGGGACGACAGGGCTGCCAAAATCCTATATGCTGACCCATTACAATAATGCTGGAGTCATTATCGACATAACTACGATGTACAAAGTGACAGAAGATGACGTAGTACTGATTATTTTCCCGATGTTCGGAAGAGTGGGTTATGCATGGATGGGTGCAGCGATATACAACGGCGCAAAACAAGTTATAATGAACTTTGAGCCGAAAAAAGTTCTCGAGATAATTCAGTCCGAAAAAGTAACCATATCGAACTGGGTTGCCCCCATGGCGACGTTCATTCTTTCTGTTCCGGAATTCGATAAATTCGACCTGAGTTCCTTACGTGGTCTTGTATTTGCGGGGGCAGCTTTTCCAGTGCCTCTTCAAGACCAGCTGAGAAAGCGAATCAGCCCCAATATCTACGAATTTTATGGTCTTCAGGAAACGGCCATTATCGTCAATGCAAGCATAAAAGATAAAGTAAAAAAACCAGGTTCTATTGGAAAAGTATCACCATGGGCTGAGGTTCGCATCGTCGATTCATCCGGAAATGATGTTCCAACAGGGACCGTCGGAGAAATCATTGCCAAAGCCTTGGCCTCAACGACGTCGTATTATAAAAACGAGGAAAAAACAAAAGAAACCTTCAAGAACGGCTGGTGTCATACAGGTGATCTTGCGCATTTCGACGAGGAGGGGTACGTTTATCTCTCAGGAAGAATCAAAGACATGATTGTCACCGGCGGCCAGAACGTTTTTTCTGCAGAGGTTGAAAATGTTTTAACTGCTCATCCAGCCGTGGCAGACTGCACCGTCATTGGATTACCGGATGAAAAATGGGGAGAAGCCGTCACGGCGATCATTGTCAAGAAAGCCGGGGTTGAGGTAACTGAGAATGATATTTTAGCATTCTGCAAAGAAGAAATGGCCGGATTCAAGGTTCCCAAGAAAATTATCTGGTATGAGGGTCAAATTCCCCGCACGCCTACGGGAAAGGTGACAAAATTTGTCCTCGTTGAGAAATTCTCGAAGCAATAAAATATTTCAGGGCCCAACAAGGGACGAGACGTACGGTCTCGTCCCTTGTGCATCAAGTGGATTGGATGTGATCCTTGAATTTATGCCCGGATTATTTTCTCTTAATGCTGAAGAAATCAACCGAACATGGCTCTTAACCATGAACTTATGCTTCTTCAACTTTCCGAATTCAATATCCTCCCCTGCAGAGGTACGGCGTGATTGAAAAATTAATTTTGACCAGGAAAAAGGGTTCCGTGGCAGCCGTTACAATCAACCGTCAGGATGTGATGAATGCCGTGAATATAGAAACTTTGACTTTACTGTCGGGTGTTTTTGAACGGCTTGCAACGGATGGTGAAGTTCGAGTTATCACGCTTGAAGGAGCAGGCAAGCATTTTTGTGTTGGGGCGGACATGGCCCTATTGAATGAGAAATTCGATTCGGTTCAGTGGCATGGCTTATTAAAGAATGTGGTTAGCAAACTGATTCTTACAATGAGAACAATGCCTCAGCCTGTAATATGTAAAGTTAGGGGGAATGCTTACGGTTTCGGTGTGGGACTGGCGCTGGCGGGGGATTTCGTTGTCGCCTCTGATAATGCCAGGTTCTGCGAGGTCTTCGTCAATCTGGGTGTTACCCTGGACGGCGGTTCAAGCTATTTCTTGCCCCGCCTCATCGGCATGGCTAAAGCGAGAGAACTTGCCCTTCTTGGCGGCGCAATCGACGGGAAGGCAGCTGCCTCCATGGGACTTATTTATCGATCCGTACCGGAAAAATCACTTGATAAGGAAGTGGCCTCTCTGGCTCAAATGCTTGCCGCAAAATCTTCCCAATCTCTGAGCAGCATAAAGGATGCTTTGGAAAGGAGCTTCGACATGTCCCTGGAGGATGCGTTGGAGTGGGAAGCATCTCATCAGTCCATCTTTTTACAGTCTGCTGAGCATAAAGCAATTGTTCGGAGATTCTTGAACAC
>CAYXFF010000046.1:9999-13239 GCA_964464185.1 uncultured Syntrophaceae bacterium
AAACATGTTCTTGAACTGATCAAAATATTCAGCTCCTTTTTGTGGTACGGATGAGGGTAGTTCCAGGGTAAGAGTGTGAATGTTCCTCTCCATTCCCGCGTAATTGCCGAGTGATCCCGAAAAAACCTGATACCTCCGGAAAGGCAGGCCATTTTCCCTGCTTACCTTTTTCATCCAGATCACAATGGTATCGAAATTGGAGGACGGACCATCATAGTCGTAGCATCCGAGGGGGGAATGGATGCTGATGATATGGGTGGGTCTGAATCTGTTGATGAGGGCGATCTGGAACTTGGTTTCGCTCTCACTATTCGCATGAGGTCCCGAATAGTATCTGTCTTTTTTACCCCGCTTCCAATCTTTTGTTGGGAAATTCCTGTTGACGTCGACTCCCCTGCCGTTTGTTCTTCTTTGGGGCCTTGAAAAGAAACCATCGGGATTCACAAGGGGCGCGATGACGATGGTTTTATCCGGATACAATTGCTGGTTCTTCTTAAGGAATTGAGCGAGCCTGAAGAGGACGTAAACGGAAGGGCTCTCATCACCATGTACAGCGCCGAGGAAAAGCACTCTCTGTCCTGAGCCCTTTCCGAAGGTCGTGAAGATGAGCGGTCTGCCGCCATGGGATCTTCGATGATATTCCCAATCGAGTGTCTTGATATCCAAATCATGCCAGCCGAGAAGCTCGAAATGCCTTTTCAGATCTATTGAGAACTTCTGAAAGTCCACGTGTTTCTTTCCAACCAACGCCAGGACATCGCCCGCGAAAATAAAACCGGAAACCAGGATGAATAACCCCAAAATGAATACCCTGACGGTTAATCTGCTCGGATTGATACTTTTTCTCATGACGTCAATCACTGCCTGACTAATATTTCAAAAGCCTGAATGGTGAAGCATGAAAACGATAGACGAGGCAAAGAGGCAATAGAACCCGAAATAGTGCCAGCGGTCCTTCTCCAGCCAACTGGAGAGCAGCCTCAGAGCCAAAATCCCTGAGATAAAGCTTAAAAGCATGCCCATGATGCAGGGATAAAAAAGCGCCATTAGCTCTGAAGTCTGCGAAACAGTTGCCGCATGAGCCTTCATTAGTCTGAGAACTGAGTGAACGATAACCGGTGGGGTTATCACGACCGCTAAAGCAAAGCTGAACTCTTCTGCTTTTATCTTGTCCACACCCAAAAGAAGTCCGGTGGAAATCGTTGCCCCCGAACGGGAGAACCCTCGAAAGGGAAGGCAAACACCTTGAATGAGGCCGATCCAGATGGATGATCTCAGATCCAGGGGAGATGTCGGATTTGACCTTTTCTCGTAATATCCGGCGCAAACGATAAGCACACCCACAGCCGCGAGAGCCAATGCAATCAGGGATAAATTTCTAAAAAGGAGTTCCACCTCTGCATTTGGGGTATTTCGCAGGGCAAAATTTTCTATTAGATATTTGATGGCAATGCCGGTAATCCCGGTGCATGCGGTGGCTACGATGACGAGTTTGGAAATATTCCATATAGCCTTGGCAGAGGAAAAGTAATGCGCTTTCCACGACTTCCAGAAATAAATAATGCAGGCAAACATTGTGCCGGTGTGAAGCATGACAAGAAGGAGAGTCATCTCCGGGCTGCTCGGGTCAAGGTGCATCAGCTTTGCAGCCACGATGACATGCGCAGAACTTGAGATTGGCAAAAGCTCGGCAGCACCTTGGATGACGGCAAGGATTAGAATCTGCAGAATTGACATCTTGCTATAATTTCAGACTGGATTTGTTTTCATTCATTAAAAATGACTTGCCCGCAGCATGTATCACATTTAGACTTTGGGTGCAGTTCTTTTATACATCGAATTTACGATTATTGACGGAAATATTGTGAAGGGGATTCATTGCAGGCTTTCAATCAGAAAAACAACCGTACGGGAAGGCAGCCGGATGCTGCATGCGTTAAATAAAGGTTAAAAATCATTGATCGAATCAATGAGACTCCTGAGCCTGCCGAAATCCCTGCGGTTAAAGTCTATCACGAGCCGCGGCAGATGAATAACATCCGCATCATCCATTTCAGCTTCCAACGCCCCGGATGCCGCGATACGACCCCCGGGCAAAAGGATGTCATGAAACTGATCTGTCAGCTTCCGGATGTCATCGGGGCTGAGTTGAGATGTGAGTCGGATTACAAGTTGGCCACGCACATATCGAATGCTGTGATAACGGCGATAGAAATGCTGAATCCTCTCCACCGCCTCATCCACGGAACATACCTGTTCAAAGAGCGCAAAGTCCGACGGGCAGATATAGTTACGAGCCAGCAGCTCTTCCTCGAAGAACCTGATCAGGTGGGACCAGTATGAACATTCAGGATCATCCACAAGCACGAGCGGCATGGGATTGCGTTTTCCGGTTTGCACCAGGGTGAGCGTTTCCATCGCCTCGTCGAGCGTGCCGAAACCGCCCGGGAAGAGCGCCACGGCGTCAGATTCTTTAAGGAAGGCAACTTTGCGGTTGAAAAAATATTTGTACGTGATGAACCGTGGGTTGCCCTCGATCATGGAATTCGGCTTCTCATCGAACGGCAAGCGGATGTTCACACCGAAGGAATGATCGGAGCCGGCGCCCTCGTTAACGGCCTTCATGATGCCTTGTCCCCCACCGGTGATGACCATATAACCCGTCTCAGCGAGCTTTTTCCCGAAGAGCTTTGCCATTTCATACACCGGATCGCCCGGCTGGGTGCGCGCCGAGCCGAAGACCGTGACCTTGCGAACGTCCCGGTAGCGGCTGAAAACCTTGGAAGTGAACCGCATCTCCTTGAGCGTTGTGTTCATCAGTTTGAGGTCCGCGCTCTCGTCATCCTCCTGCCCGGCTTTGAGCGAGGCGATGATCATTTCGCGGACGTATTCCGGCCTCCGGATGCCTTCGGCAGTCTCCAACAATTGCTCGATGATCTGGTCGATGGGGCCGTTATTTCTGGCGAAATAAATTTTCATGGTTTCTCTATTTCCCCTATTGGTACCTGCTGAAAATAATAAACCTTTTATAGTTTTTTGTCGAGAAAGATAAAGAAATTTTTCCCTCGCATGCTTCTCGATAATCAATGAACCGGTCCGGCATACGTCGGTGTCACTTTGGATTCGAAAGTCTTAACCTTGCCTTGCATGCATAGGACCCGGGAAGTCTCGGAAACGGGATGGAGGGAAGGCCCCTTACTTCTGGCATGCTTCCAAAGGAGATGAAGAGGGGGAATTGGC
>CAYXFF010000047.1:0-3432 GCA_964464185.1 uncultured Syntrophaceae bacterium
AAAGAATGACCGGCCCGAACTCCGGGTCCTGCTTTCCGCCGATGAAGACTTCCTGCCCCTTTGGAGCCATCTTCTGGATCAGCAGTTCTTCGGGCCTGTACCCGTTTTTTTTCAGATCCCGCACCATGGCCCTGAACCCGCTTGCGAGATCACCGGGTCCCCTGATGCCGATCCTGACGCCGCCGGCCTCCGTCTTGTGAAGGATGTCGAGAGATGCCGTTTTCAGCGCGACGGGATAGCCCATTTCCCTCGCGCGCGCCAGGGCTTCCTTTTCACTCCCGGCAAGGGCATGGCTGACCACGGGAAGGCCATGGCGCTCGAGGACATTGAAGAGGTCCCCCGCGTTTGCGATCTCTATTTTTTTTCTTTTTCTCCGCATCGGCCCCATCCCCTTGAAGCCCTTGCCGCGTGCCCGCAGGCTTTGCGTCCTGTGATGTTCATAGGATGTTGCCAGTGCCCTCATGGCATGGTCCACTTCCTCAAAAACAGGAAACTCCCCCGAGGGATTCATTCTAAAACAATCCTCACGATCGGTGATCAGGCAGAAGACGACAGGCTTTCCGTATGCCTTGCACAATCTCTTCGCTTCCTGGATGATTTTCCGCGATGGTTCCACTTCTCTCTTCACCACGTAGGAATGGCTGATCACGAGCCCGTCCACGTCCTTTTCCTGCAACGCTTTCTCCATCAATTG
This sequence comes from uncultured Syntrophaceae bacterium, assembly GCA_964464185.1. Taxonomy (GTDB): domain Bacteria; phylum Desulfobacterota; class Syntrophia; order Syntrophales; family UBA4778; genus UBA4054. The sequence continues at coordinate 695 of CAYXFF010000047.1, forward strand.
GACGTAGAAATCGATATTGAAGATATCCCCCATATCGAGAGGATTCGTCATCCGGATGACACCCGCCCTGGTTTCCCTTCTCACCAGATTGAAAAAATCCTCGGACAATCGGGCCAGTTTAAATCCATAGCGATGGACGGCATCGGCCAGGATCACGGCCAGCCCCCCTGAACGGCCGAGCACGGCGAGCTTCCTGCCCCTCGGAATCGGAAGGCCGAAGATCCGGACGCAGTCCACCATTTCCTGCAGGGTCAGAACCCGATGGATTCCCGCCTGCCTGAAAGCTGAGTCCGCCACGAGATCGTCCCCCGCCAGCGCCGAGGTGTGAAAGCGCGCGATCTCATTGCTCGATGGATTCCTGTTCGCTTTCAGAACGATGATGGGTTTATCGCACCGGCCAGCGAGATCCATCAGCCGCCTTCCCTCGGCGATGTTTTCCAGATACAGGACAATCGTTTTCGTTTCCCGGTCGGAGATCAGATATTCAAGATAGTCCGCCTCCTTCAGATCCAGCTTGTTCCCCATGCTGATCAGCTTGTTGATCCCGATCCTCTCTTTGGAGAAGATCTTGACGCTTTCGGCCATCACTCCGCCGCTTTGCGCCATGAGGGAAACCGAGCCCCTGCTCATCAACTGTGTTTCAAAAGGAATGAATGGCACGGCGAGGTTGTTTTCCATGTTGACAATCCCGAGACAGTTTGGTCCCACAAAACGAATCTTCCATCTGCGGGCGATTTCGAGCATCTGCCCCTCAATATCCTTTCTTTCCTCACCGAACTCGCTGAACCCCCCCGACAGGACAATGGCATAACGGATACCCTTTTCCCCGCTGGCTTCCAGCGCCTCGGGCACGGCACGGGCGGGAAGGAGGATGACGGCGAGATCGGCCTGCCCGGTTATGGAATCCGTGCCTTTCAGAATCTTTCTTCCATTCACCGTGCCGCCGTCCCTTCCGATGGGATACACCGCCCCCTTGAATCCGAAGCGGTCCATGTTGTCCACGATATATCGAGCCAGGTTCGTGGGAGCACTCGAGACACCAAAGACTATCACGCTTTCAGGGTAAAATAGCTTCTGCACGTTATCTCTATCACCTCCGGTATGTTATGCGGTGCTTCACGGACAAGCCTTTCTGGCGGGCATTGAGACGGGCTGTGTTTCAACGGTGGGATTCGACAAAAAAATATTTTTTGAACTTTTCATGTTTCTTCGTTCCGATGCCTTTAACCTCCAGAAGATCATCGACGCTTTTGAATCCATTTTTCTCGTTTCTCTTTTCGACGATCATCACGGCTGTTTTCTCACCGATGCCGTCTACCCGCGTGATATCTTCAACCGTCACGACATTCATGTCCATGGGCATATCCAGGGCAAGCCGCCTGGCGTTTCCCATCCCGCCCGTTGTCAGTGTGACTTTGTCCGGGCTCTCCTTCAGAAGGTCAAGGGTCATTCCGTTGACTAGGACAAGGTCAAGATCTTCCGTCCTCACATCTTCGACGTTCTCCTCTCCCACCATTTTAAGAAATCCGCGGACAGGGGTATGAGACGGGATATAATAGATTCCTTTCTTGTCCGTATCGCCCGAAAGCTCAACAACCGTCGTGCCCGACCTCGAGTCGGCATAAGGTGTTTGCTTCCGGAAAAAGAAATCCCCGTCCAAGACTTCTCGGCCGATATAAAGCGCGACGAGGATCATGACGAGCAGAACGTATCCATAACGCTGACTCGTCTCGATGGGCATTCCTTCTCCTTATCCGCCGGATGTTTCTATCGTTCCTGCTCAAGCCCGAAGGCATCATGGAGGACCCTGACGGCCAGCTCCGTGTACTTCGCCTCGATGGCACAGGAGATCTTGATTTCAGACGTGCTGATCATGAGGATGTTAATCCCTTCCTTGGCCAGCGTCGCGAACATCTTTGACGCGACTCCGGCGTGGCTCCTCATGCCCACTCCGATGATCGATATTTTGGCGATGTTTTCATCGAATTGAAGGCCCGTTGCTCCCACGTCCTTTCCCGCCTCTTCCAGCAGTTTCCGGACCTGCTTGATGTCTTTCCGTGATACCGTGAAGGTGAGGTCTGTGTATCCCTCAATGCTCGCGTTCTGGATGATCATGTCCACGGGAATATTCTCGTCCGAGAGGGGTGTGAACAGGCGGGCCGCCACGCCGGGCCTGTCCGGAACGTGTATGACCGTAATCTTCGCCTGGTCCCTGTCGTAGGTGACGCCGGACACAACTTCTTTTTCCATATCCTTATCCTCCTTCGTGACCAAAGTCCCGCCTTCATCATTGAAAGAGGACTTTACATAAACGGGAACCCCGTATTTTTTTGCCAGTTCCACGGACCGCGGATGAAGCACCTTCGCACCGGCGCTCGCCATTTCCAGCATCTCGTCGTAGGAAACCTTCTTCATCCTCCTCGCCCGGTCGTAAACGCCGGGGTCGGTGGTATAAACCCCGTCGACATCCGTGTAAATCTCGCACATATCGGCTTCGAGGGCCGCCGCCAGAGCCACAGCGCTCGTATCCGACCCGCCCCGTCCAAGCGTGTTGATGTTGTTCTTTTTATCAACCCCCTGAAAACCGGCAACAACGACAATATATCCTTTTTTCAGGTCTTCCTTTATCTGGGACGTTTCAATCTTGACGATGCGCGCCTTCTTGTAATCGCCGTCCGTCAGGACTTTCACCTGATACCCCAGATAGGATTTCGCCTTGTGTCCAAGTTTGTTCAGGA
>CAYXFF010000047.1:3532-7370 GCA_964464185.1 uncultured Syntrophaceae bacterium
ACTTTCACCTGATACCCCAGATAGGATTTCGCCTTGTGTCCAAGTTTGTTCAGGACCATGGCGAGAAGCGAGACGGTGATCTGTTCGCCCGTGGAGACGAGGGAATCGTATTCCCGCGGCGTTGGATCATCCGACACACTGTGGGCAAGTTGAATCAGCCGGTCTGTTTCACCGGCCATCGCCGACACGACGACAACAAGTTCGTTCTTTGTCTCTTTCGCCTTGATCACCCGTCGCGCCACATGATGTATTTTATCTATGTTCGCCACCGATGTGCCGCCGTATTTTTGAACAATAAGAGCCATATCAACAAAATCCTCCTGCTTTTAATGCTGCACTGATTTTGCCGGCTTTACCCGCATCGCCCGCAATCCGTATCTCCCGGCTTGATTCGTCGAGATAACGGAGCGACACACACAGGTTGTCCGCCGGAAGAATATCACTGATTTTTTCCGCCCATTCAATGACCACCAGGCCGTCCCCGTAAAAATAGTCCTCATACCCGATGTCCGCAAGGTCTTCCGGGCCTGTCAGGCGGTACATGTCCATGTGGTACAGTATCACCCTTCCGGGATATTCATTGATCAGAGTGAAGGTCGGGCTCGTGATCCGGTATTCATCGTGCACCTGGATGCCCCGGGCGACTCCCTGCGTGATGCATGTCTTTCCTGAACCAAGCTCACCTGTCAGCGCCAGAATGTCTCCGGCACCGAGCTGCTCTCCGATGATCCTTCCTATCTCCCGGGTTTCTTCCGCACTCTTCGATATCAGACAAAGAGAAAAACCGTTTTCTCTCATTTCTGCCTGTTTCCTGAGCGGCTTTGAGCGGCGTCTTTTTCCAAAACCACAACCGCCGCCGCCGTCCGGTTGCTGTGGGACAGGCTCAGGTAATGCGACGAAATGCCCCTGCTTTCGAAAACAATCCGCGCGTTGCCGTGAAGACTCAGTTCAGGTTTCCCCGAATCGAGCACCATCACTTCCACATCCTGAAACCCCACGCCCGAGAACATTCCCAGACCGAGGCTTTTAAGGAACGCCTCTTTCGCGGCGAATCGTGCTGCAAAATGTCCGGCGGAACGAGCCCGGTCATTGCAATACCGCAGCTCTCCGCTCGTATAGATCCTCCTCAAAAAGCTTTGGCCCCATTTCTCTATGATCTTCTCCATCCGGTCGATATCGACGAGGTCAACCCCAAGGCCGCAGATCATTTCACCCCCTCAAGATGGCATCGGTCATGGATACGACAGGCTTCATGAATTTCACATCGTGAATTCTCACCACATGCGCTCCATTCATGACGGCGGCTGTCACGGTTGCCGCCGTTCCCTCCCGGCGTTCCTTCGGCTCTCCCCCAGTGACCCTGCCAATAAATGCCTTTCTCGATGTTCCGATCAGGATCGGTCTCCCGAGCACCTTGAATTCCGCGAGATATTTTATCAGACGGAGGTTATCCTCCGCAGACTTTCCAAACCCTATCCCGGGATCGACCATGATTTTCTCAAAATCAACCCCTGCGGCTTGCGCCCTGCCGACGCTCTCTCCCAGGTGCGCGATAATCTCAGCAAAGAGATCCGGGTATGAGAGGTCCCTCCGCTGCATATCCCGCGGCGTTCCCCTCATGTGCATCAATACCACGGCCGCCCCGTATCTCGCGACGGTGTCCGCCATTTCCTTGTCGAATCTCATGGCGCTGATGTCGTTGACGATCTCAGCCCCCGCGTCCAGAGCGGCCCTGGCCACCTCTGACTTCGTCGTGTCAACGGAAACGGGAACCCTTGCGTTGCGCGACAGTTCCCGCACCACCGGGATGACCCTGCCGATTTCCTCTTCCAGCGGGACGGGATCAGCCCCGGGCCTGGATGATTCTCCTCCCACATCAAGAATATCGGCACCATCGTCTTCCAGCCTTATTCCGTATCGAACGGCTTCTTCGGCATTGGCAAAACTTCCGCCGTCCGAGAAGGAGTCGGGCGTCACATTCACGATTCCCATGAGAAGCGTCCTTTCGCCCAGTTTGATTTCCCGGCGCGGGGTCTTCAGAGTGAAGATGTCTCTGTCGAGATTTGAGAGAAAGGCCTTGATGTCTTTCGACATCTTTCTTAATCCGAAGGGCTGACGCGATATCTTTTCTGCAAAGCGATTCACCTGTTTCCGGGTTCCCATGACAATGGCATCGGTTCTGTCAACGCTGCAGTCCACAGAACCCCTCGCGACAGCCACATCTCCCCCGAGCGAAAGCATTTCCTGTTTAATGATGTTCGCCGCCTTGCAGGCCAGCCCCTCCAGCAGGATGTTGAGATGGCGCATTTTGGGAGCCATGGACGCGATCCCGTAAGGATCCGCCCCTATCCTCCTGAGGGCTTCAACGGCTTCGGATTCCTTGTGGAATATCAAATGTCTCATCGGACGATGAATGAAAAACAGCTCCCGGATAAAAATTGGGTGCGTTCACAAACAAACACACCTTGCACCGCTTCGATGCCGGAATGGAAAGAATGTCTTGTTTTTTTTGCCCTTGCGCCGATCGTCCCGGACGCACAGTTAAATTCTAATGGACAGGAGGATCGTCCGGTTTCTTCACCGCGCCGCCGATGATTGAATCCAGTTCCTCGGCCGTCAATACCTCTTTTTCCAGAAGCTCATGCGCGATCCTGTGAAGGATTTCCATGTTGTCCGAGAGAAGCGTCTTCGCCCTTTCGTAATTCTCAGAAACAATCCGGGAAACCTCACGATCTATTTTCTCCGCCGTTTCTTCGCTGTAGTCCTTATGGGTCGCAAACTCACGCCCCAGAAAAATCTGCTCTTCTTTTTTTCCGTAACTCAGGGGACCCATGTCTTCACTCATCCCCCACTCACAGACCATCTTGCGGGCCAGGTTCGTCGCCCGTTCGATGTCGTTGCCTGAACCTGTGGTAAAATCATCTAGAATCAGTTCCTCCGCCGCCCGGCCGCCGAGAAGAATGGCAACCGTGTTCATGAGGTACTTCTTCGGATAGGTGTGGCGCTCATCCACGGGCAGCTGCTGCGTGAGGCCGAGCGCCCGTCCCCTCGGGATGATGGTCACCTTGTGAATCGGGTCCGTGCCGGGCAGCAATCTGGCGACGAAGGCGTGACCCGATTCGTGATAGGCCGTAGTCCTCTTCTCATCATCGCTGATGATCATGCTCTTTCGCTCCGTGCCCATAATGACCTTATCCTTGGCAAATTCGAAATCGCTCATGCCGACCCGGTCCTTATTCGCTCTCGCCGCGGCGAGGGCCGCTTCATTAACGAGGTTTTCAATATCGGCCCCGGAAAAACCCGGTGTTCCCCTGGCCAAGACGGTAAAATCAACATTGTCGTTGAGCGGCAGTTTTTTCGTATGAACTTCGAATATTTTTTCTCTCCCTTTTATATCGGGAAGGGGAACCACCACCTGCCGGTCAAATCGGCCCGGCCGAAGCAGCGCGGGATCCAGGACATCGGGACGGTTCGTCGCGGAAACGAGAATCACGCCCTCGTTTGATTCGAACCCGTCCATTTCCACGAGCAGTTGATTCAGCGTCTGTTCCCGTTCATCATGGCCCCCGCCGAGACCCGCCCCTCTATGCCTTCCCACGGCATCGATCTCATCGATGAAAATGATGCAGGGAGCGTTTCTCTTTCCCTGGTTAAAAAGATCTCTCACCCTCGACGCGCCGACACCGACAAACATCTCTACAAAATCCGATCCGCTGATGCTGAAAAAAGCCACATCGGCTTCGCCCGCGATGGCCCTGGCCAGCAGCGTCTTGCCCGTACCCGGCGCACCCACAAGCAGGACCCCTTTGGGTATTCTGCCCCCGAGACGGGTAAATTT
>CAYXFF010000047.1:7470-12887 GCA_964464185.1 uncultured Syntrophaceae bacterium
GTGAAACTCCCCAGCACATTTTCACCCTGAATGGTCACCTCGGCCACCTGGCCCTTGCTGACATAGTCGATGAAATCGCTGAAGATGATCTCTTCCCGGCCGCTTCTGGGTTGATTGAAGAAGTGGTAAAGCATGATGAAAACGAGGCTGACGACCAGCCAGAGAGCTATGTTTTTTTGCAATGGACTCAAAGGGAACTCCTTGAACGCTTATCCTTTTGCCTTGCTTTAATGATCACAGGCATCAATCACATACAATAACACTGTTCATATATCAATTGATTTCTATTTTCAATACCCTCCCGGTTCGATTCGTGACCCTGACCCTTTCGCTCAACCGGAGCCCGGGGATCCAGATGACAGATTCCCTGTCCACGAGCAGGGGGATTCTCGCTCTTTTCAGCCGGGGCACCTTTTCATCCATGAAGACGTCCTGAACCTTCTTCCTTTTTCCTTTCATCCCGAGAGGCTCAATCCTGTCGCCCGGCATCCAGTTTCTCACTTTCATGGGGAGATAAATTCTATCGGGGTCGACGAACACGACGCTATCCGAACCCATGGCAGTCTGGGATCTTTCCACATACTGAAAAGACATCGATCCCCCCCACTCCGGAATATCAATCTCACCGGGCACTTCCACTTCATAACTGTACGTATTCCCACTCCCTTTTTCATTCCGCCTCTTCATCTCCTTTTCGGATGCCGCCCGTGACGTCCCCGCTTTCGTCTCAAAACAGAGAGCGGCGTATTCTCTTCTGACCCTGGCATTGAAAGGCATGTCCAGGACGGCGCTCGGGTTCTCTCCGTTTATGATTTTCATGACTGCTTTGACGTGGCGGTATCCGATCCCGTTTTTCAAAGGCGACATTCTAAGAAGAATCGCCTTGACGACCCTTTGACGGAGCGCCTCGTGCATGAGGCGCAACTCATCTATTGGAATCTTAAGAATCTCTTCCTGACCGGTCACGTTCCATCGATTCAGCATATCCTCGACGACCTTCTGGATGTAATCATCTTCCATCCGAATGATCTCCGCCGTCCGGCCCAAGTTTTCCACCAGCCGGAGGTTATACGCATCGACCAATTCCGGCAGAAGTCTTTTCCTTATTCTGTTCCTCAGGCAGATATCGCGTTCATTCGAACTGTCCTCAACAAAGGCCGCCTCCTCCCGCTCCAGAAATGCGAGGATCTCTTTCCGTGTCACCTCGATAAGCGGTCTGATGTAGACGTGATCCCGTATGGGCGTCATGCCCCTGAGTCCCTCCGGGCCGCTTCCCCTCAGCAACCTCATCAGCACCGTTTCCGCCTGATCATCCAGGTGATGCCCGAGAGCAACCTTGTTCATCCTTTCTCTGCTCCTCAATTCATCAAAAAAAGCATAGCGTTCCTTCCGGCAGGTTTCCTCAAGGGAGCCCTTATCCCGGCGAAGAGCCTCCCCGATATCCGCCTTCCTTGAAAAAAGAGGAGTCTTCAGGGATTCACAAAGCCTCCGGACGAAAATCTCTTCCCGATCCGATTCAACCCCGCGCAAGCCGTGATTCAAATGCGCCACGGCCAGGGTCAGATCATACCCCTGCGCCGAAAGCCGGTTCAGGATTTTCAGAAGAGCAACGGAATCCGGACCGCCCGAAACCGCGACAAGGACCCGGTCATGCTTACGAAGAAGATCGTACTTTTCGATGGTTCGCCTGACTTTATTCATCATGATGCGATCGCCCCGTTCCTCGGTCCCTGTGCGTCCTGCCGCATGATTCTGTGTGCCCGCGCGGCCTGAAGCAGAAAAACTTCGAGTTTTGCATTGATCATCTGCGGAAACGGATTCCCGTCGCTCTCGACAGCCAGGAACGGGAGCTCCGCAACCCTGTCACGAGTCTCATTTTTTTCTCCCTTCCATCTCCCAAAAGATCTATAGCGGTCCCTTCCCATCTCCCGGGTTAGAATCGCTTCAGATACCCGGTTGGGCATGCAGCCGAAAGGTCCGATGGCGATGACACCGCAGCAGGGATGGAAGATCTCTGTAACGGCAGCACCGATAGTCAGAATCGCTTCACCCGTCAGTTGCGGGCTGATGAGATGATGAACCTTCCGGATCATCCCGTCCACATTTTCCAGCCGGTATGGAAACAGTCCCGATCGCGCCATGATTCGCTTTATGGTTCTTTCATAGCGTCTCATCCAGAGAGATCTGAGAAAGAGAGATGCCCTCTCTTTCATCGTGGGACGGGCACCGGCAAGGTTGTTCTTGAAACACCAGTCCGTGTAATAAACCCATTCCGTAACGCTGGATACCTTCACCGCGAAACCCTGATCCGCGAGTTTTTCCACGAGATATTGCCTGGAGAGATCGTCATGCCTGACATAGATCTCTCCGGTCATCAGGATTTGAGGAATTTCCTCCCGGGGCTTCATAAGAGGTATCTCTTCAAGATTTTTCGCCACGTCCCCGAGGGCATCCCTGAGGTCATCGAAGCCAGGCAAACTCTCCAGGATCTCAACAATCCGCTTTGACTGGGTTCTGAAAATTTCCAGCGCCGACTCTCTGTTTCTCGCGTTCGCGAGGAGCAGGGAATAGATATCGTTCATGACATCGGATATCACAATGCAGGCCCACAGCCTCAGCGTCAGGTCCTTTCCCACGGAACGCGTGTAGCTGTTTTCAGCTTCCAGAGAAAAAAGTGCCACATCCCTTATCCCGGACCTTGAAAGAATCTGCCGGATGTAAGGGGAATACTGGCCGAAACGGCAGGGTCCGGAGGCGCTGGGCATGAAATAGACAAGAAGCTCATCCCGGTCCCCTCTCTCGTTCAGATAATTCAACAGGGTGCCAACGGTCAGCTGAAGAGGCAGACATTCTTTGCAGCTCGTGTTTCCTCTTCCCAGCTTTAAGATTTTTTCATTGGGAGGCGACAGCGCCGTGGCCCTGACACCCATGGCCCTGAAAACAGCCGCCGTGGTCTCGAGAAGAAATCGGCCCATGGACGGAAAGACCAAGTGGACCCTGGGATGATCGAGAGGATACTCCTCGCCCCTGGAATCAACGACCCTCTGACGGCCGTGATCGTAAAAGGCCTGCCTTTCCGGCACCCTCTCTTCGTCGCTCCGGCCGCTTTCCCGGCCTTCTCTGTAGTTCCGGACGATATCCAGAAAGGCCTCGATCCGCGTTTCAAGACCGGCATCGGCGACGTGATTGTCCAACTCAAGAATCAGAAAGGGCTTCTTTCCCATGATATGACGAAAGTATTCCAGCAGGAATGAATCCGGACCGCAGGAAAAATTCGTGATGAAGCAGGCGAAAAGCTGCGGGTGCTTTTTTACATAGGATGTTCCCCTGAGGATGAGCTGACCCGTCGACCAGTACATGTGATCCTGAACAGGTTCCTCTTCGATGGGAAGAAAATCATAGGGTAGAACCGGAAGGCCCCGCGAGGCGAACTTATGGGGGATGCCCATGTTGGCCTCCGGCACAAAGGCGTTATAGGACCTTCCGAAAAGGACCACGGCATAATTCCCTCCGTCGCTTTCCAGTGCCTTCAGCACCTCCCGGCCGGCCTTTTTCATTTCCACCAATACCTGTTTCTGCCTTTCCACCGCCTCTTTGAAAGCGGCGACCGCTTTCTTTTTTCCGTACCCCATGGACCGTGCCGCTTTCACGAAAGACTCCTCAGCGGATCCGAACCCTCCCGAAAAATCGACCACAGGCATCAGGATTCTCTTTTTCTCCCGGAGCTCCCTGAAGGTGTCATGATTCTTGAAGGCGCTCGCAAGATAATAGGGCTCGCCCTGTAATATGGGACAGGTTGAACTCCTCTTATGATAGCTTGTTTCGGTATACAGGGCCTTTACCTGCGGCAGAAAGAGATAGTCCGGTTGCCTCCGAAGCAGGTCTTGCATAAATCCATGGGAAAGGTCGGCGGGATAGCAAAATGGCGCCCGCCTGCGGTCGATGCCGTCCGGGTCCGGTGATTCAGGGGCCACGACGCGCAGCCCCAAGCCTGTGAAAAACGAATGATACAATGGATAATAAGTGTTCGCCATGAAGGATTTGTTGATCCCGACGGTTTTACGGTCCCCGTCTTTCTCTCCCCGATCTTCCCCGGACTTCGCGAAGACCAGAGATTCATGGAGCCTCACGATATTTTTCTTCCTGACATCGACGGTCAGCCTGAAACGAGTGTTGTACCAGCGGTTGCAGGCTCCTCCGAAGGGGTAGGTTTTCCCCTCTATCCTGATGCTGGCGATCTCGCACTTTCGATCGCAGCCTTCTTTGCCCCCCTTGCAAACGAAGGGAGTCCCATGTTCCAGCGATCTGTCCTTCAGGGTTTGAAGATCAAAATGTTTTTCCTCCAGGAGATTCAGGCCGAGCCGGTGTTTGATTTCCAGGGCTACACCGAAGGCGCCCATGAGTCCCGGCTCCGGCGGGACGACCATCCGCTTCCCCGTCAGGGCTGCCATGGCGATGGGAACGGCCCGGTTGTAGCAGACGCCTCCCTGCATGAAAACTCTTTCCCCGACGGGCCTGTTGCCCTTCACGCGGTTGCTGTAGTTCATGCATACGGAGTACACCAGGCCGGCGGCAATGTCCTCCTTGTCCATGCCTTCGTGAAAAGCAGTCTTGATGTCGCTTCCGATAAAGGCTGCGCACTGGTCGCTGAAGTTCGGCGGCCTGCGGCCTCGCAAGGCCATGCCGCCGATTTCCTCCATCTCCAGGCCCATGGCCTCTTTTGCCGCCTCCTCCAGGAAAGAACCCGTTCCCGCGCTGCAGGCATCGTTCATGGCATAGTCCGATGGAACGCCGTTCCGGATATAGGTGTACTTCGCATCCTGGCCGCCTATTTCGAAGATCGTGTCGACACCCGGGTCATAATAAAGGGCCGCCGCCGCATGAGCAATGATCTCATTCACGATGCCGCCTGTCAGGGCGTGAAGTCCCGCGATCTGTCTTCCGGAACCCGTCACCCCCAGTCCGAGGATCTCGACTTTATCCGCCAGCGCTCCAAGCTGGTGAAACAGGTCTTCGTAGCAGTCCCTTGAAGCCTGCACGGGATCGCCTTGGGTCCTCAAGTAGACGGAAGCCAGAACACGGTCGTCGTTCATTCTCATGAGCACCGCTTTGGTCGTCGTGGACCCCACGTCCAGTCCGATGATGCAGCGGTCGCCTTCACGGACGACCCCTCTTTCTCCCTTCTTGAACTCCACGCGGCCGGTGAATTTCTCAAGGGGATCGAGACAGGAGAAGGAACTCTCGCCGCTTCGGAAAAGTTTCCCCATTTCCGGTACAGGTCCCGGCTCAAGATCAAGAGCCCAGACGGCCGACCCCAGGGCTTCGAAATAAGCAGCTTCGGAGGGAACGATCAAACGGCCGATTTCTTTCCGGATGGACTCGGTCATCACATCGTTCCGGGCCGTCCCCCCGACCAG
>CAYXFF010000048.1:0-6345 GCA_964464185.1 uncultured Syntrophaceae bacterium
ACAATGAAAAGGACGGTCAGGAGAATTCCCGGAAGGACACCGGCCATAAAAAGTTTTCCCACGGACTGCTCGGTCATGATCCCGTAGACGATAAAGATGGTGCTGGGCGGAATCAGAATGCCGAGACTTCCGCCCGCAGCGACCACACCCGTGGCCAGGGCTGGATCGTACCGGTATTTTTTCATCTCCGGCAGAGCCACGGAGGCCATGGTGGCGGCAGTTGCGGTTGTTGACCCGCATATGGCGGAGAAACCGGCGCACGCCCCGATCGTGGCGATGGCAAGACCCCCCGGCAGATGTCCCATGAATTTGTTTGCCGAATTGAAGAGTCTCCCGCTGATCCCCGAATGATGGGCGAGCTGTCCCATGAAAACGAAAAGAGGAATCACGGTCAGATTGTAGGACCCGAAGACAGAATAAAAATCACGGGCGGTAAGGAGAAACGCCGCGTCCCAGGAAACCAGCATGCCGAATCCCAGGATTCCCACGACGGCCATGACAAATCCCACGGGGATGCGCAGGAACATGAATACAACAAGAACGACAAAACCGAGGAGACCGATTGTGGTGGGCGTCATTTTCTTGCCGCCCTTCGGAAGGCACTGAGAGATTCAGCTGTAAGAACAAGGGCGAGCAATGCACAGCCCGCAGCGATGCCGTAAACGAAAGGGTAGGTCGGAATCGCGAGAGTGAGAGAAACCTCGCCGCTTGTTTTCAGATCCCAAGCATAGATCGAGCTTTGCCATGCAATCAAAAGGAAAAGGCCCGCCCCGATCAGGTTATTAAAGCCCTCGACCATGCTCTGGATCTTTGCCGGCAATCGGTCCATGAGGATTTCCACGGCGATGTGACCGCGCTCGATGGAGGTATAGGCGAGGGCAAAGGCGATGATGACCGTTCCGAGAAAGCCGACCATTTCATAGGTGCCGAGGATGGGATGGCCAAATAAGCGCAGAACCACGTCGGCGCAGGTGAGCAGCATCATGATAACAATGGCGCCCGCCGCCACGCTATTGAAACCGTACCCGATCTGATGGATCCATCTGCTTAGGGGCGGCATCCGCAGCAATCTCCCGTCCTTGCGGGTCTCGGGCATGGGATTTCAGGCATCAGGCGGAAGCATGTCCTCCGGCAATATGAAAAAGATATTTATCTTCTTCATCCTGATGCCCTGAGCCCGGTGCCTAATACCTTTCTTATTTGTACATCTCCGCGTATTTTTTGATCAGCTTCTCTGTTTCCTCGACGGTTTTCTTGCCGGGGAGCCCTTTTTCATCCATGGCCTTGACGTAATCGTTGACAAGAGGTCTAACGGCCGCCCGCCAGCGGTTCTTCTGTTCTTTTGTCAGAGGGATGATCTTGTTGCCAAGGCTCAGGCTGAATTTCCTGCCCTCAAGATCAAGGTCGTCCCATGCCTTGCCATGAACATCAATCCATTCGCTGCTCACATCCTCAAAGATCTTCTGGATGTCGGGAGGGAGGGCGCTCCATTTCTTGGGATTCATCACGACGAACATGGCGGTGGTGTAGCCGACGCTGTCGCACTCAGTTGTGTATTTAATCACCTCGCCCTGTTTCCATCCCTTGAGGACCTCCATGGGTCCGATGGTTCCCCCCACGACCCCTCGCTGAATCGCCTCGTAGGTATCTCCCTGAGGCATGGCCACCGGCGTGCCGCCCAGCGCCGAGATAACTTTCGCGCTCAGCCCGGTGGACCGGATCTTCATGCCTTTGAGGTCTGCCAGGGACTTGACGGGTTTCACCGTGTGGAGCAGCCCCGGTCCGTGGGCATGGATGTAAAGGACCTTGACATCATCCAGTTCCTTGGGTTTGAAGGCTTTGTAAAAATCGTTGGCCACGCGGGTGGCGACCCGGCCGTTCGGGTATCCGAGGGGGAGATCGAGAACTTCCGTCAGGGGGAAGCGGCCCCGGGTGTAAGCGAAGCAGGACATGCCGATATCCGAGATGCCCTTGGCGACTCCGTCATAGCACTGGTCGGCAGGCGTCAGTGTTCCGCCCGCGAGAACTTTTATCTTTATCTTTCCCTGGCTCCGTTTCTCGATTTCCTTCGCCCAGGATTCCGCCGCCTTTGCCTGACCGTGAGTGGGCGGGAAGAAAACGCTGTAGGTCAATTCCGTGGCCGGCGGGGCGGAAGGCTTGCAGGACTGGACCGAAAACATCAGCCCAACGGATACCGTCAAGACAATGAGAATGGATAAGATACGTTTCTTCATGGCATTACTCCTTCTGAAATGATGATTGAATGTAAAAGGGAAAAGGGCCGCTCAATGCTGGGAAGCCTGCTTGCCCGTCTTCCGGACGGACAGCAGGCATCAATACATGTAGATGTAAGGATAGATGTGCAGATCAGGTGTTAATGATAAATATTTCTTCATTTTACTTCATGATTCTTGTTGTGGCATATCGGCGAAGTGCCCGATTTTTTATTTTATTTTCGAGGTTCTGTCAAGAAGTTTTTCCTTCTTTCATCTTTTCCAGTTCCTCCCTCATTTTTTCAGCCTCCGCTCTGGCCTTTTCAAGCTCTTCCCGTGTCTTGTTCAACTCTTCTTTTTCTTTTTCCTTCTCCTCGCGCATCTTGTCTTTCACTTCATCGATTCCGACATAGACAGCAAGCGCTCCCCCCAGAAGAAGCGCGAGGGGTATTGCACCCTTCAAGATGATGAAGAATTCTTTCCACCAGGCAATAAAGCCAATGAGTCCAAGTATCAAAGCTGCCGCACCTCCAACTAAAACGGTCATTGCTTTGCCCCCCTTTCTGAAGTCAGTCCTTTTCTTTTCCGATTCCGTCTTTTGAGACTAAAGCTCGTAAAATACCAAGTGATTTTGATTGGTAACACAAAAGACAAATCGAGGCAAGATGAAAATTTCGGGAAAATAATGCTTGATTAAAAGAACGTATTAAACTATATGAGGAAAAGCAGATAAATCGAGCGTTTTCATGTCTTTAGGTAGAGGGCGGATTCATGTTCGGTCCGGATTTCAACAAGGGGAAAGGCCTGGTCCCCGCCATTGTTCAGGATTTCGAAACAAATGAGGTGCTGATGCTGGCCTATGTAAATTCTGAGGCATGGCAGAAGACCCTGGAAACGGGGAAGGCGACCTATTGGAGCAGATCAAGAAACCGCCTGTGGGTCAAGGGCGAAACATCGGGCAACGTTCAGATCGTAAAGGAAATTCTGATCGATTGCGATTCGGATACCCTTCTTTTCAAGGTGGAGCAGAAGGGCGGGGCTGCATGCCATACCGGTTATCAAAGCTGCTTCTATCGAAGGATCTCGGGCGGGGAAGAGGAAATAATCGGGAAGAAGATATTTGATCCGGGGGATGTTTATAAATGACAAAGGTGAAATTGGGCATACCAAAGGGAAGTCTTGAGGAGAGCACTGTCGAGCTCTTCAAGAGGGCAGGTTGGCGTATTTCTTACGAAAACAGGAGTTACTTCCCCGATATCGACGACGACGAGATATCCTGTTCCCTGGTGCGTGCTCAGGAGATGTCCCGCTATGTTGAAGAAGGTACCCTTGACTTGGGTCTGACAGGACGGGACTGGATCCTGGAGAACGAATCGGATGTCGTGGTTGTGCAGGACCTTGTCTATTCAAAGGTTTCCACGGGTCAGGCCAAGTGGGTTCTCGTCGTGACGGAAGACTCACCCGTCCGGTCCATTGAGGATATGGAGGGAAAGAGAATTTCGACGGAACTGGTCAACTTCACGAAGAAATTCTTCGGAGAGAGAAACATCAACGTGCATGTGGAATTTTCCTGGGGCGCCACAGAGGCCAAATGTGTTGAAGGCCTTGTGGACGCCATCGTGGAGGTCACGGAAACGGGAAGCACGCTCAGGGCGAACAAACTGAGGATCGTACAGGAACTTATGAAGACGAACACCCAGCTCATCGCCAACAAGGCGGCCTGGACGGATCCCTGGAAGAAGCGGAAGATCGAACAGATCAGAGTTCTTCTTGCCGGTTCTCTTCAGGCCATCGGAAAAGTCGGAATCAAGCTCAACGTTTCGAGGGAGAACCTCGGCCGGGTCATTCTTCTCCTGCCATCTCTGAAGGCCCCCACCATATCAGGATTATACAATGAGGAATGGTTCGCCGTGGAGACCATCATTGAAAAAAAAATTATAAGGGATCTCGTCCCCCTCCTTCAGGAAGCCGGGGCCGAAGGGATCATCGAATATCCATTGAACAAGGTTATCTGAAAGGATCCGGTGATGGCAAGGAAAGCGAAGATATACAGAAAAACAACAGAAACGGAGATCTCTCTGGAACTGAACCTCGAGGGTTCAGGAAAGGGAGAACTCTCCACATCGATCCCCTTTCTGGATCACATGTTGAACCTTTTTGCCAGGCACGGATTTTTCAACCTGCGCCTGAAGAGCAAGGGGGACACGGCTATTGATTACCATCACCTCATCGAAGATGTTGGTATCTGTCTCGGTCAGGCCGTAAAAGAAGCGCTTGGAGATAAGAAGGGCATCAACCGTTACGGTTCCGCTCTTGTACCCATGGATGAGAGCCTGTGCAGCGTGAGCATCGATGTCTCCGGAAGACCTTATCTCGTTTTCAACGCCGATTTCGGCAGCAGGAAAATCAAGGATTTCGACCCCATTTTGTTCCTTGAATTCTTTAAGTCTTTCACGGATCACAGCGGAATCACCTTGCATATCAACCTGAATTATGGTAAGAATAATCACCATAAGGTTGAGGCCATATTCAAGGCTTTTGCCCGTGCATTGGCTCAGGCAGTTTCTTTGAACAAGCAGGTCAAGGGGGTCCCTTCCACAAAGGGAGCGCTGTGATTCTGATTCAAGCGATGACCGCCGGACAATGAGTTCCGGTTGAAAGGGGTGACGCCCATTAGAAATCATTCATGCCATTTTTCAAGGCGGTTATTCACCCTGATTCTTTTACCCCTCTGGATTTTTGCCCTCCCGGGGTGCGCCTCAAAGGGCGATGTCAGGACAACGACGCAAAAGAAAGAAATATCCCTCCAGAAAATAGCCGTCCTACCCTTTCAGATCATTTCACCGGAAGACCAGACCTCGAACACGGTCCGTTGTCCACTGAGCGGTAATCTCGCCCGGAGCTGCTCAACACCGGAGGGTGCCACGGATATCATAGAGGACCTTTTCCTGGAAAGACTGAAGACGAACAGCAAGCTTATGATCATCCCCGGAGATAAGACGGAAGGCGTCTATCGAAGGATCTGGGCGGAGTCTTTCAAGGCGAGTCCTGTCCATGTGATCATGAAGGTAGGGAAGGAACTTGGAGTGGATGGTATTGCCGTGGGCCATATCTATTGCTATCGGGAGCGGAAAGGATATTCCTATTCGGTGGAAAAACCCGCATCGGTATCCTTTGAGCTCAGCCTCGTCAGGGTAAGCGACGGCGCCATCCTATGGAACTCCTACTTTGACAAAACCCAGGAATCTCTCATGGAGAATCTGCTGCAGATTGCTGCCTTCATAAAGGGTGGGGGAAAATGGGTCACGGCGAGGCAGCTCTCGGCGGATGGTATGGACAGAATGATGGAGACCTTTCCGGGTTTTCATTGATTCCGCCCGGACGGGTGTGTAGGTAAAGAAGAACCGATATAAAATTGCAGACTCGGATGTTTTTCGGAATTTATTGCCTGAATTGTAAATTCCGATTTTTTTTGAGGGAGACGATTTTGCTTATCATACCGGCTATTGACCTCAGAAACGGCAGATGTGTTCGCCTGATGCAGGGCGATTTCAGGCGGATGACCGTTTATTCCAAGGAACCCGCGGACGTTGCAATGAAATGGCAGGCCTTGGGTGCGGAGAGGATACACGTGGTCGATCTGGACGGCTCCCGTGCCGGAATCCCCCGAAACAAAGAAGTGGTTCGCGATATTGTCCGTGCCGTTTCCGTTCCGATTCAACTGGGCGGCGGGATAAGAAACATGAAAACCGCGGAAGAATATCTCTCGATGGGTGTGAGCTGGATCATTCTTGGAACGGCGGCCCTGAAGGACAGGGGATTTGTGGAGGAAGCCGGACGTTCCTTTGATGGGAAAATAATCCTCGGGATAGACGGCCGTGACGGAAAGGCGGCCGTCGAAGCCTGGACCGAGGAAACAGGTCGGTCGGTTGTGGAAATTGCGAGAAGCTATGAGGGGGCTGGCTTTTCAGCTATCGTCTATACCGATATCGGGAGGGATGGCATGGAAGAAGGTGTCAATGTGGAGGCGACAGGGGCACTTGCGCGATCCATCAGGATACCGGTTATTGCCTCCGGCGGTGTGTCGGATGTTCGTGATATAGAGAAATTAAAGACCATCGAAAAATATGGT
>CAYXFF010000048.1:6445-12828 GCA_964464185.1 uncultured Syntrophaceae bacterium
CCCGTTCACGTGATCATCATTCCGAAAGAGCACGTGGCCACGCTCCTTGATCTGAAGCCCGGTCAGCAGGATCTCTCCGAAGCACTTTTACTTGCCGCCAATGAAGTAGCCAGGATAAAGGGTGTGGATGAGAAAGGATTTCGAGTTGTGATCAATTGCAACAGGGAAGGGGGGCAGGTTGTCTTTCACCTTCACGTCCATGTCCTCGGGGGCAGGAAACTTGCGGACGGTATGGGGTAAAATTTGGTTGACAAAAGATATTTTTTTCATATAACATGAAGGATTAATAATTAAAGATCATTCAACCATTTTTTATAACGATTTACGGATCGAAGAGGTAGCGGCTATCATGAGCATCAAGAAAAAAATTGAAAGCGAGATGATCCTGGCTGCAAAGGCTAAAGACAAGTTAAAACTATCGGCGCTCCGCATGATTAAAACGGCCATGCATAATAAAGAGATTGATCTGAAAAGGGAACTTAACGAGACGGAGATGCTTCAGCTCCTTTCGTCCCTTGCGAAGCAGCGCAATGATTCCATCGATCAGTTCAAGAAGGGCGGCAGGACGGACTTGGTGGAGAAGGAAGAAGCGGAACTTGGAATCATTCAGGGGTTCATGCCGGAGCAAATGACGGAAAAAGACGTGGAGGAAGAGATCGGAAAGGCAATCGCCGAGGTCGGGGCAACCGGAGTCAAGGATATGGGAAAAGTCATGAAGGTCCTGATGCCGAAAGTAACCGGCAAGGCTGATGGAAAACTTGTCAGCGAACTGGTGAAAAAGAAATTATCCTCCTGAGGCGGGAAACCCATACCAGACGTTTAACGGACCGCCGCAAGATATCGGAAGAGAGTTGCGGGTCGTTGTTATAACCATTCGCTTTTTCAAATGTGTCAGAGGATTTTCCAATTCCCTTGATGAGGGACTTATCTCAGCATTTTTACACGTCAGCCCTTTCTGAAAAATATTTTCTTGATGTTGTTGTGCGGAAGCGTTCATCCTGTCAGATTTGCTGAAAGGGAATCATCTTGATGGCTTCTGTCCGTCCCGATGTGGACGAAATTAAAAGACGAGCGAACATCGTTGACGTTGTCTCGGAATACGTTACTCTCCGGAAAAGCGGAATCAATTACACAGGCCTCTGCCCTTTTCATAAGGAAAAAACTCCCTCGTTCAGTGTAAATGTGGATAAGCAGATCTTTTATTGCTTCGGCTGCGGTGAGGGGGGTGATGTTCTCGCCTTTTTGATGAAGATCAATAACATGACCTTTCCCGAGGCCTTGAGGCATCTGGCAGGAAAGCTCGGGATCGTTCTTTCAAGGGAATACAGAGAAAGCGAAGATCGGGAGAAGAAGAGCCTGCGGGAGGAGATTCACAGGGTCAACCAACTCGCCGCCGATTACTTTGCCGGTAATCTTTATGCGGAAGCCGGGAGGGAAGCCAGAGTTTATCTCGGGAAAAGGATGATACGGGAGGAGGTCATAAAGACCTTTCGTCTCGGCTATGCTTATGATGGATGGCGCAATCTCAGGGGTTTTTTTGAAAAGAAAAAGGTACCCCAGAAACTCCTTGAAAAAGCCGGCCTCTTAATCCAAAAGGGTGAGGAGGATTTTTATGACAGGTTCAGGGGGAGACTGATCTTTCCCATAGAGAGCGTAAACGGAAATGTAATCGCCTTCGGAGGAAGATCTCTGGGGGATGAGATGCCCAAGTATCTCAACTCTCCCGAGTCTCCCGTATACATCAAAGGCAAGAACCTTTACGGTCTCAGCAGGGCGAAAGAGGAAATACGAAGGAAAAATGAAGCCATCCTTGTGGAAGGATACTTTGATTTCCTCCAGCTCTGGAACGCGGGTGTTCGAAATGCCGTGGCCACCCTCGGCACAGCTCTGACGAGAGATCATTTAGACTTGTTGCGGCGCTATACGAAAACAGTCGTGGTTCTGTTTGATCCTGATGAAGGGGGACGAAACGCCGTCGAGCGCGGTATGCGCCTGTTCGTTGAGGAGAAGATGCACGCCCGGGTTGTCATCCTCCCGGAAAAGGACGACCCCGATTCCTTTATTATGAAATTCGGGAAAGATGCCCTCGAAGACCTGATCTCCCGCGCCCAGTCTATTGTGGATTATTATATCGATCATGTCATGGGCAGGAAAGGCGGCCTGGTAGACAACCTGGACGCGGCCGGGAATGCGATCCGTTTCATCATCACTATAGAAGACCCTATTCAAAGAAATGAATTTATAAAGAGAGTATCCGAAAGGCTGGGGATTGACCAGGAGCTTCTTAAAACAGAAGTGCGCAAGGCCCTGTCGAAGTCCCGGAAGACGGGGAAAGAGGATATGTCGTTTGGGAGGGATGCCCGGAAGGTTGACGCCGTAGAGTTGAGTTTTCTCTACCTGCTGATAGAACATCCGGAATGGTTTCCCCTTGTCAAGAAAGAAAAAGCATTCGATTATCTCATGAGCGAGGATCTGAGGATGCTTGCGAGAACTCTGACGGAAGGCATTGAAAGGAATGGGAAAATAACCGTTGCAGACGTGGTGGACGGTCTTGAGGATGACGCCTTGAAGGGGAATTTGCTGAAGCTGGCTGTGTCGGGGCCCCCTTTTGAAGCGGGGATTGCCGAACGGGTCTTCACCGATACGATCCGGAAAATGAAAATCAGGTGGTTCAAAGAACGGCACAAGGCACTGAAGAAAGAACTGATTCAGGCACAGGAAATGAGGGATGAAAACGGTTGCAAGCGGATATTGGTCGAAAAAGAAAAGCTGATGAGGGAAGAGAAAGAATTATCATCAATGATCAGGGAGAAATAATATGCGAAAAGGAATGCATTCGGATGAGGTGAAAAAGCTTATATCCCTGGGTGAGGAGAAAGGATTTTTAACATACGACGACGTAAATGATATTCTGCCGTCCGATGTAACGTCTCCGGAGGAGATCGATGACATCATCATGCTCTTCGGAGAGAAGAATATTGATATTATTGATACGGATAAGGGAGAAAAGATTGTCCTGAAGAAAACCGCAGAAGACATTGGCGAAGTCAAGGAGGAAGAGGAGGAATTGACGGCCCTTCTCACGACGGCCGGCAAGACAGGCGATCCCGTCAAAATGTATCTGCGTGAAATGGGGGTTGTATCCCTGCTGAACCGTGAGGGAGAGATCGAAATCGCCAAAAAAATTGAGGAGGGCGAGAGGGAAGTCATGGAATCCGTTTTTGGCGTGGCGGTTTCCGTGAAGGATGTTGTGGATATCGCTAAAAAGCTCCGGAGCGAGGACATCCGCATCAAGAACGTCGTCGACAATCTTGAAGACGATGACGGATTTGTGGAAGAGGACATGCACCGGGACAGGGTGCTCGAACTCATTGACAAGATTGCCAGGATCGAAAGAAAAAACGACCAGTACAGGAAGAAGATCAATGACAAGCTCGTTCTGGAGGCGGAACGAAAAAAAGCAAGACTGGAACTGGCGAAGAACACGGCAAAGATCGTCGAACTGTCAAGAGAAATCAAATTCAGCAAAAAACAGATCAACCGGATGGTGCTCAGACTCAAGCATGCCGCCTTCGAAATCAACAGATCCGAGAATGTGGTTGGACGATGTAAGAAATTGACCGGCATGACCGTTAAGGAAATGGAGCAGACTTTTTCGAATATGAAACGAAACCCTGCGAAAGCAGGGAAGATCGCCAGGGAAGCCAAGGTATCCATCAAAAGGCTTAAAGAATGTGAGGCCGCGGTCAAAGATACCCGTAAGATCGTCAAGAAGGTCACGGCAGAGATTGGTCTCCCGGCACAAGCCCTCAAGGAGGTGGTTATCCGGATAGGGGCCGGAGAGGAAAAGGCCAATGAAGCCAAGAAAAAGCTTATCGAGGCGAACCTCCGGCTGGTGGTCAGTATTGCCAAAAAATACACCAACAGGGGTCTGCAGTTTCTGGATCTTATTCAGGAAGGAAATATCGGACTCATGAAAGCCGTCGATAAGTTTGAATACCAGCGGGGCTACAAGTTTTCCACATACGCGACCTGGTGGATCCGGCAGGCGATTACCCGTGCCATTGCTGACCAGGCGAGGACCATCAGGATACCCGTTCACATGATTGAGACGATCAACAAACTCATCAGAACATCGCGCTATCTCGTTCAGGAGTTGGGCAGGGAACCGAGTCCGGAGGAGATTGCTGAAAAGATGGAATTTCCTTTGGAGAAGGTGAGGAAGGTCTTGCGAATTGCCAAGGAACCCATCTCCCTCGAAACTCCCATTGGGGAGGAAGAAGACAGCCATCTCGGCGATTTTATCGAGGATAAGAAGATCATGTCGCCCTCCGATGCGGCCATCAGCATGGATCTGGCAAAGCAGACCAGAAAGATTCTGTCCACACTGACCCCCCGCGAAGAGAAAGTTCTAAGGATGAGATTTGGCATTGGTGAGAGATCCGATTATGGGGAAGAAAGTATCGACGATCTTGGCGTCACGGTTGAAAGGACAAAGCAGATAGAAGCCAATGCGTTGAAACGGTTGAGAAATCCATCAAGGCGAAGAGAATTGAAGATAGTCGTGAAATAAGGATTTTCAAAAATCCTTGACAAAAGAGACGAATGAGATTATCTAAATCTTTTTCCGAAGCCATGGCGGGGGCCGTGGACGGATATCAGCGGGCCCATAGCTCAATTGGAAGAGCCACCGGCTCATAACCGGTAGGTCCCTGGTTCGAACCCAGGTGGGCCCACCATTGATAGTGAAAAGGGAGGCCCTGATTATTCCCATGTATATGATGAATCACTCAGCACAATCAGGAACCCCGTCAGGGTGACAGGAGCGAGAAAATGCACCAGTATCAGGTGCATTTTTTTTTACCATAATTTCGATGATAAATATGTGAAAGGGGCAGATTGTTGAGAGAGGATTTATTGCTGTTAATTTCGTTGCAAAGAATCGATACGGAGCTTGCGAGGACAGGCATCAGGAAGAGAGAACTGCCGAACAAGATCAGTCGGCTCGACGAGACGTTCCGCACCTCCGCAGAAGAAATGGAAGGAGAAAAACAACGTCTGGAAGAACTGATCAAAGCCCACCGCGCGAAGGAGGAGAGCCTAAAAAAAGGGATGGATCATTTAAAAAAAACGAAGGAGCGCCTCCTGGAGGTGAAGACGAACAAGGAATATCAGGCAATGCTCAAAGAGATCGATGTAATCGTAAAGAAAAATAGTGAAATCGAAGACGAGATTATTTTAAAGCTGGAGGAGATAGATTCTGCCAGAAGCGGATTGAAGGGGAAAGAACTGGAATTTGAAACCTTCAACTCAAGTTACAAAAAGGAAAAAAAGGGACTTGAAGGGGAGGTCGGCCTCATGGATTCGGAGATATCACGACTCATTCGCGAACAGGCAGGGCTGAGGGAAAGAATCCATGCGGAGATTCTAAAAAAATACGATAGAATAAAAAATCACAGCAATGGCCGCGCCGTCGTGCCTGTATGGAAGGGTGTCTGCGAGGCGTGCCACATGAATATTCCTCCCCAGATGTATAACGAATTGCAGAGATCCGATGATATCATGCAATGTCCCTTCTGCAGCAGGATCATCTACTGGGATGACAGGGGGAAAAATGTCTGATGCCCGGTACAGGCTTTATACGGACGGGGCCTGTCGAGGAAATCCCGGTTTTGGCGGTGCCGGTTCCGTTTTCAAAGATGAGAGCGGGAATATCGTAGGCGCCTTGAAAAAGTACGTCGGACACTGTACAAATAATGAAGCGGAATATCAGGCCCTCATTATGGGTCTGGAAGAAGCGGTCCGGCGCGGCTACAACCGGCTTGATATCTTTCTCGACTCTGAACTGGTGGTCAACCAGATCAACGGGACCTACCGAATAAAGAGCAAAAATCTATTGAAGTATATCATTAAGGTTAGAAATCTGTTATCATTACTGCACGAATATAAGATCGCTCACATTGATAGAAGCCATAACAAAATGGCCGATCAACTGGCCAATGAATCCATCGATGAACACTTTATGAGTGAATAGTGGACAGTGAGCAGTAATAGATTGTTTCTCTCTACTATTCACGGACGACTATTTATTATTAGATGTTGGAGTAGACGAGATGATCGCTGGTCCCGGTTTCGGCCGTGGACGGGAGGAAAGTCCGAGCTCCGCAGGGCAGGATGGTCGCTAACGGCGACTGGGGGTGACCCTAAGGAAAGTGCCACAGAAAAAATACCGCCGGCTTGCTCACAGCAAGGGTCTTTTGTTGAAACTCTGAACTCTGCGGTCTTGACTGCAGCCGGTAAGGGTGAAAAGGCGAGGTAAGAGCTCACCGTTTCCCGGGTGACCGGGAAAGCTTGGTAAACCCCATCCGGAGCAAGACCAAATA
>CAYXFF010000049.1:0-12027 GCA_964464185.1 uncultured Syntrophaceae bacterium
TCACCTTCGTGAACAGGTCCACCTTATCATCGGAGTTCGTGAACCGGACGCAGTTCACTCCGTTGGTGAATGCCCGCACCACATCCGGCTCCATGAGGTCGTTGGAGAAGTCCATCCGTGGCACCTGCACGATCAGGCAGTTATCAAGGGTGAGCGGAACCTGCGCAGCCCCGGTAACTGCTGCCGTGATAGTGGTTGCATCGTTGGCGGTAATCCTGCCCCATGCGAGGACTCCGATATTATTCACGGGGAACTTCACATACGAGTGGCCGGTTGTGGTGTATGCACCTGAGTAGGTAATCGGTGCACCCCCTTTGGTTGCCGAGATCTTGAAGTATGCTGTGGGGCCGCCGGTATTGACATACACGACATAGTATATCGTCCCGGCCACGATCTGCGCAGGAAGGGTGCCTGTCGTTGAGAATATGACCCGATCTCCAGTACACGGCAAAGTCGTCCATGGAGTGATGACGTCGCTACCCCCGGCAGAAAGCAAAACGGTACTGCCCACCGTGGAGAGGATGCTGGCGGTCGGGAACAGGATCCAGTTGCCCACGAGTGCGCTTGTTGTGAGTCCCGCGCTCGTGATGGTGATGAGATTGGAGCCGTTGAAAGTCGCATACTGGAACAGCATCGTCTCCATCCGGGTGCGCCAGTCGTAATCGGTTGCATTCGTGAGCTGGGAAAACGCCGTCAGTTTATCACTATCGGTGAGCGTCATCTGCAGCAGGGAGCCGGACGGGTCGATGAATCCGCCCCGGGTGCCGATGAAGTCCGGCTCTCCGGAGTTGATATCGAGGATTGAGGTGCAGAGCTGGCCGGGAGATTTCCCGACTTGTGAGGCCGGGGTCTTGATGTTCCAGTCACTGAGCTTCTTAACGTCCGTATACGCTTCGCAGTGGTAGATGGCTTTCTGGGGAGTGACACCTGGCGGACTCTTCTGCTCCTTCTCGGCCTTGGTGATCTTCCCCGACCAGATAACGTCATATCCGCCGATAATGGCGATGTTCTTGTAGGTGCCGATCGTGGTGCTCTCGAACAGGTCAATTTCATCTGCAGTACCGGCACCGGTGTTCACGATATCGAACGTGGCCTTGCCGGCCTTGGTCATGGCACCTTGCACGAGAAGGTTCACAAAGAAGAGGTTGCAGGACGCCGTCTTATTCCGGCAGATGCAGGAGCCTTTCGGGGCTGTCTCTAGGGAGCGCTCGTATACGAATAGCGTAAGATTCCGGTATGCGGTTGATATCGTGGGCGGAGTAAAGGTACCGGTGGCGATCTTGAGCCAGTCGGTTTTTGTTGTAGTAGCCGCGCTGGATCCTCCGGAATCATTACACGTGAGGGCGATCTTGTGGGTGCCTGCAGCGATGGTTTTGAACTGGATGACGGGGTTCTGCAGGTCGCTGACCTTGCTGATGGTGAACGACCCGGATCCGCTCCCGTTTGTGTACGTGACCGGTGCCCCGCCCTTGGTGAGAGAGATTGAGATCCAAGATGGTGGACCCACTGCCACAACCCAGTACACAACCGTCCCGGATAAACCTGTGGGAAACGATCCCGTTGTGAATAGTTTTATCTGATCGTTGATCAGGAAAACGGTATAAAAATTGGTACCCGTCAGATACGGGGTCGAAACCGGGGCATCCATCGCGTGAGAGTCATCGAGCTTCCACAGCCACGAGTTTATCACGCCGTTGTCCGTGGTGGACTTGTCAACGAACCGGACGTTTAACGTACTGCCCGCCACTCCAAAATGTGTGCGGGGGTTGGAGTCAAAATCCGAGGTGATGGTCATGGATTACGACCCCACGATCCGGAGTGTAATGTCATAGCTGAGCGTTTCACCATGTGCCCCCTGTTCCCCGCAGGTGAACCGGGTGGGAACACAGTACCACGTCTTTGCTGAGACCGGCCACGCAAATATGAGCGATACTATCTCAACCCGGCAGAGATACAGGAGTTTCTCGAACTTTGTGGATCCCGGCGTGCTGCCGTCTGCGGTACCAAGTCCATCCTTGAACTGTCCGGAGATGCTGATACTCTCCTGTGTATATTTGAAGTCCAGTGCCTGGGCCGTGGTGGCGCCAGTCGTGGAATCCGCCGGGGCCTCCATCACAGCAATTTCGTTTACGTAGGAGTATTGAGGCCCACCGCCCTCGTTGTAGGTCTTATCGAAATCTACGGTGACGGTACTATCCTGGTTGGTGAGTGTGCATGCATATGTCATAGAGTCAGCCCCTTGCCACGCACACGCATGAACTCCATGAACTTCAGGAAGAGCTCGTATTCGGTCTTGGTCTGGCCGTAATTATAGAAGTTGAAGGTATCCCCACCTCCAGTACCTGCAGCGGATTGACCGGAGCCCCGGACGCCACTGAAGGTCTCACCCCGGTGCACAACTGCGATACCGGTCTGGGTAACTGTCCCACCTGCGTCAAGGGTCGGCAATCCCAGCGAGCCGGCGGCCATGTTATAGACTCCTTTACCCCCGGCCCAAAGTGCGAGCAGGAAGCTCCAGATGGCTCCGAGGGGGTTGGCAATGAAATCAATGGCAATCTGGGTAATACCCGGGCCGTTCCCAATCCCCCAGAGGTACTGAAGGATTGAGATCATGAGGTCGGCAAGCCCGGAGAACGCCCCGAGAATGGCGGATCCGATATTGAACATTAATGCAATGGCATCATGGGCCAGTTTGACGTTGCCTATAATGACGTACTCGGCAATCGTCCAGAGCCAGTCGCCGATACCCTCCAGGATCCCGAGTGTGAAGTTGATCGCGCTCGTGATGTTGCCCTCTCCGAGTGCCCACTGGATGAGCTTGATGACCCATCCAAGTGGGGAGGTGAGCAGGAGCAGGTTCACGCCGAAGTCCAGCAGGCTTTTGAGTGTAAGGTTCTTAGTGAAGTTCCGGAAGGCAATGATCAGTTGATACAGCCACCGGACGAGCATCATGAAAATCGGCATCAGGGGCATCAGGATCACATCCATCAGGAACCCGAGCAGCTTGCCGATAGTTCCGAAAACCGTCGTGAGGATCTTGGAGTTCGAGACGGCCATCAGGAGCACCCCGACACCGATCCCGACCACGGCTGCCAATCCGGTTAGGGACTTTGTGAGGGTTTCGAAAACCGTTCCGATACCCTCGCCTTTCATAAGGCTCCCCTGGGCTGCCCCAAGTGCACCCGTAAGAGATTTCGGCCCGTTCTTTGTCGCTCCTCCACCCCCACCCCCGGCAAGGGCGTCCATCACTTTGCGTCCCTGCACATCGACGAGGACCTTGACGTTATAGTTTGTTTCCGGCATGTCCACCCCCCGCTAACTTGTTCTGTCTCTCGACAATCCCGGCCACGAGGAAGACTTCCTCGATTGGCTCGGTGTCAAGCTCCGACGGCTTCTTTCCCAGCATACAGCACAGCTCAACGAGTGCCTGCCCCTCAGGACTCTTTGCGAAAGGAGATCGCAGTCTGGTGCGCCTCCTTGATCAGGGCCTCTGCCTTCTGGTAGATCAGTTCCGCTTCACCCGTGATCTCATCATAATAGCGCCATGATTCTGCGCTGTTGTAAGGTTCATCCATGCACAGTGCGGCAAGCGTGCGGTAGAGCTGTTCGAGGCTGTCATTGAGAAAACCGTCCGGGAGCTCAGTAGGTATAATCGTTCCGTTCCGGGCGGCTTCGAGGTCCACACCCTTATACTTCTGCGCAAGTTTCAGGATCTCCGACCGGGCGCTGCCGGGAAGAGCCATCCTGGTCCGGATGGTAATGCCATTGTGGACAAGGGAGAGTGATTTCTCCCCGGACGACCGGATGAGGGCGTCCATGGCGGTATGAAGGGCAGCCTGCTTGCGTTCGAATTCATCGCGGGATGCAAGTTCTTTTTGGGGATCGAGTTCTTCCATAGTGCAGCCTCAGGAATTCGCAAATACGCAGCTCTTACCTTCGCCGGAGAATTCAACCGTCCACCAGTCGTTTTCCGGGAGACTCATGGGGAAACTCTCGAAATAGACATCCGTTACGGTGATCTTACAGAGCGTCCCGGCTGCCCCGGTTGCCGTTGCTACGACGACGAACACGGGCACATCGTTGGTATCTGTCGTAGTGCCGTCGAAAGTAGAATTGTTCAGGATCTTGTAAGGGAACCCACTCGCGATGATCGTGTTGAATTTCGCGCTCTTAATTTTCACTTCTACGCGGAACGTGTGCCGGGCGAGATCCGCCCACAGGATTGATCCGCCGCCATACAGTTTTGCGACATCGTACTTGGGGGTGATCTCAACTCCTTTGAAGACCGCCAGTGCCGTAACACTATCGACTGTGATAATGCCCCGATTCCCAAAAAACGTGTCTAATACCATGCTTGGTGCTGCCATGTTTCATATCACCTGTTTTACCTGTAAATTCAATGTCCAGTAATGCATTACATAATCCCCGATACGCCAGTACCCGACTTCAAGCGAAGCATCGACGACTTCCCCGCCACACACAACACCGAGCACCGATGTCCCCCTTACCGTGGCATTGGCCTGGGTAAAGAGGTCCAGCGCAGCCAGCCCGTAATCCCGTGTTGACCGGATGTAGGAGGTGATGTCCGTGCCCTTGTAGAAGGCTACGATGTGCAGGGGATAGGTGTGCTCCTCGCCATTTGCATAGAGTTTGATCGTATCCCGTCCCTCAACGAACGGTATTGCGTAGGCTTCCGGTGGGGTAATGTACCGCGGGTCTTCGTCCCGTTCGGAGATCCGATCGAGTCCGAGGATGACAAGATTTGTCGTGATGCGGGCCATGACGGCATCGATGACGCAGTTGATCTGGTCACTCGATGACATGATCCGCCCCGCTGAAGAGTTGCATGACCGCCTGGCAGCCGTTCGCAATGCCCGCCTCGATCCCATCTTCGATGAAGGAATTCGGGCGCATCCCTCGTATGCAGCGCCGGAAGATGAGGTCGCCGCCGCCTTTCGGTTTCCATGCCATGACGTGCGGGTGTCCGGGATTCCTCTTGCTCATCCCCTTGGCGCAGATCATCTGGTGCTTGGGCCCGTAGAGACCGGTACCGGTGATGTGGAAGGGAAGATATGAGGTGTTATTGGCGAACTCAATCTGGGTGCGGGTCAGTTTCCGCTCGTGCCAGTGCTGCCGCATGTATCCCTTGTCGACCGGGGTTCCCTTCATGATCTCGGTCTGGATCTCGGCCATGAAGACATCGGCGATCCGTGCCTGCAGCTCTTCCATCTCGATTGTGCCGGTTACGATATCCTTGAGGATCTTCGAGTCGTTCATGGCTTGTACTGCATCACAATAGTGAACAGAGAGAGGCAAACCGAGATCAATGAGGTCACTACAAGACCCGCCCCTGCAAGGAGCAGGTTGTCAAGGCGCTTGTTCAGCTCCTTGATTTCCTCTTTCAGCTCGGAGACCGCGGTATCAGACTGTTCGCAAATCTGCTTTGCCTCCCGGGCGGTGTTTTTTCGTGCCATGTCAACTGCACCGACGAGGTTCTGGTCTCTCTCCCGCTGAATGCGTTCGCAGTCCAGGAACGTAACAAATTCATTCTCTCTCACTATTACCTCCATGCGGGCCCACCAGCCCGCGTGCGTTTGAAGTTGTCGAGCTGCATCCGGATATCGGGCGTGAACACATCCGATGCCTGGACTTTGAACATGTCCGCCGACTCCTTGGTGCCGATCATCCGGGCGGCGCTGGCTTCCTGCAGGGCCTTCTTTTTCGCTAGGAAGTTATCGGAGATCTGCTGCGCGATCATGCGGATGGCGTCTATCTCTTCTGAGTCGGAGTCAAACCCGGCGACGTATACCACCTTGACGTTGTTGTTGCCCTTGGAGGGGACGTTCTGCTCGAAGTAGATGTACGAGAACGAACCCCGGGTTGCGATGCGGAAATCCGCAGTACCGGGCAGGATACCAACCGCACGCTGCACCCGTGCCGTCCAGCTGGGTGCACTGGTCGCTGAGGCGAGATCTTCCGAAAGAGATGTTACGGAGACGACCGGCTGCTCCCTGAGGAGCATGATCCGGTCGCGCTCTGCATATTGCCCGAGATCTCCGGTGGCTCCCCGGCCACTGTGGTACTCGGTGTAGGTGTTCTGCTCGAACGACGTGAGTTTGCAGTACGAGTTAATCGCGGCTGTGATGGAGTCGATCAACCGGTCGCAGAAGAGCTGCCACTGCGTTGCGGTCATGACCGCGCCGGACTGCCTGAAATCCGCGTAGCCATACCCCCCGCCGGAGGCTTCAACATCCGACTGCGTGAGGTAGACCATCCATCACCTCACGCTTCTTTCACCGGGACTTCCGGGGCCTCCATGATGCGGCGCACGAGCTCCACGTCATTCTGCGTGTAGCCGTGAATAGACTGTATAGCCCGCTGCACCCGGGAGTATTCCTCCTCTTCCAGAAGTATGTCGGAGCCTTCAACCAGCTTGATTTTCTGTGCCAGCCGGTCGTTGTTCAGGAGTTCCATGGCTCCGAGTTTCTGGTCGGGATGAAAAAGGGAGTTCACCAGAGATAGCCTCACATTGTAGGGGGCTTTGGTGACTGCTCCTTTTTCATCGACGCATTCCACAAGATAGGGATCGAGGTTGATTTTTCTCATGGTGATCACTCTGCCGACATGAATGGAATCCACTTCTTGACGCCATTGATGATTACACGGATAGTCCCGTGCTGCGTTCCAGCTGCGGTGTGTGTGTAGATCATCTTCCCGGTGCCGTCCGCTCCACTGAATGCGAATGCATTGGCAACCAGGTCCATGGCTGTCGCGGTGGGCACAGAACAGCACAGACAGGCGTTTGAACCAGAAGGTAACGCTGCGGTTGTGCCCAGAGCATAGAGTTCTGCCATGACACCGTAGTAGGTGCCGGCAGCGATCGCCCGGTTACCAACAACGACATTGCCCCTGAGACCGGTTCCAAGCCCGGTGACGTTGCCGTATGAGGTATCGAGTTCAAGCGTGGCGTGATGACCGTGGGCGTTGCCGATGCTGTTCGTGGCGAGCAGGCATTTTGACCGTGCTGCAATCTGTTCTGACCCGGCACCGTTGCCGAGCAGGCCGATATACAGGCCGTATGTCGTACCGCTGGTGGCTGTCGAGCTGAACCAGGCAAGGATGCCCTTGTCATCTGCGGTGTTGATGACTACCGGGTCGCTGTAGGAAGTTCCCATCGTGAACTTCTTCATCCCGGGATCGAGCGAGAGGGTTTGCCCATCGTCCGATTTCCGGAAGAAATGGGGTGATTGGGAGGCCATTGGTCTCTCACCTCACGTAAACGGTGTTGCCGCTTCCGGTAATGGGAGTGCACGCCCGATGGTGAATCCGACGGTCGAGCTGGTGAGCACAATCTGGTTCAGGATTGAACAGCGGTCGTTCTGGGCGAGACCGGTTGCGGTTGCGGTTGTGCCGAGACATCCGCGCCGGACCGTGAGCGTTCCTGCTGCGGTTAGCGGCAGGGAGTCTGCGATAACCTCAAGGATCTCTCCACCACCGGTAAGCAGGTAGTAGGGACAGATCCGGGGGTTCGTGCCGGTTCCGTAGAGCATTCCGTCTACAACAATCGATGTGGTGGTTGCTGTGTATGCGGTTCCGGCGTTGTCAATGTCGCACGGACCATACGTGATGGTCTCGGCCACGTTTGCAGCCGCACCGACCGGAGTCGTGTTTGCCACAACACCGACCACCCCTTTGATGAGGTTGCCGGATTTGCTCAGGTTGATCCAGTCATGCTGGGTGGCTTTCTGCACCTTGAACACAATCGGCATCACATACTGCAGGTTCATGAATTCTGGGAGTATTGCATCTGCTGACATTTCTTTTCCTCCTTATGCGACCGTGATCCCGAATACTCCACCCTGGAGAGAGTTGGTCGCGTTGCTGTCCGACTTGTCGATCAGGGTCTCGGAGAACGAAATGACGCCCCTTGTCGAGGTGTTCAGGTTCCCGAGTTCCTCATAGGTGTCGCCCCAGAGGACCCGGCGGGCTAGGAACGATGTGTCGAGAACCATGATGCTGCCGTAGCTGCCGGTTGTGGTCGGCATGAACTGGATCGGAACCATCGGGATCTGCCCGACCGGTGTGACGATATCCACTTTGCCGAACCCGAACTCGGTCGCCTTGACCTGCTCGGTTCTCCAGAAGTCGTTCATGCCACGGCCTATTACGGCGAAGGTCTTCCAGTCGCAGACTGCAAGAGTGGGCATCTGACCGTGGAGGACCATGAGGCGGATTGTCTCATCGAGATATGGCTTGATCTTGTCGAGTGTGGCCGCTCCGCCCGCATAAGTCTGGGTGAGCGAGGCCGCCGTGTTGTTGGTGATGAGCTCGTAGAGGCCGGCATGCTCCAGCGTGCTGGCTGCCACATACGTGGGCGTCATGTTGGTGACGTCGCGTTCGACACCGATCATGCACCGTTCGCGCATGTTGCGGATGCTCTCGTTCGCGGCGATTGTCCGGATGGACATCAGGTCCCGTGAGGGGTACTGGGTCTGCCCGGCAACCTTCGCCATCTTGGTGACGCGGATGAAGTGGTACCCGATCTTACAGGTGGATGTCCGGATCGCATCCGTCATGTCGGATTCGACAGCCTGGGGATCTTCCGAACCATAGAACGGTTTCCCGGTGCCGGTCTCGGTGATGGCATCCCACTGTGCGATCTTGCCGTGGTTGGCCTCTACGGGGATGAGCGCCTGCAGCGGATACACTTTCTTGAACAGCATGACAACCTGCTCGTCGGAGTAGTTGTGCATGAGGTTCGAGACACTGGTGGTGCTGGTGGCTTTCTTCAGGGTTGACGCCCGGAGCTGCGCATCGATCTCGCTGGCGAAGTCCATCTGTGCTTTCTTGACCTTCGTCCGGAATCCTTCCATCCCGAACGTGTTGTCAAATACCGCTTTCCGGATATCCATCGGGTCGATGAGATCAATGAGTGGGATCATGACCGCTGCACGCGGATCGGCTTCGATTGCTTCGATCATCCGTTCGTGCGCAGACTTCTGGATTGCCTGCAGGTTGAAGATCGTATCTCCCTCATCGATGCCGTCGCCCCAGTACGCTCTTGCACGGGACCTGGATTCCTTCACACCGATATTCAGGCCGGGAATTGTGTTACCATACCCGGTTCCTTTGACAATTGCTGACATTTTTTTAGCCTCCTTTACTGACTTTTCCGAACCCGGCAACCATTGCTGATGCTGCCGATTTCATGACCGGTGCCTTGGTCGGGTCCTTCTCCAGGGCCTCTTTTGCGGCTGCCGGGTCAAGGATCACAACTGATGGGCCTTTTGCGGTGCTCTTCTCAATCGCATTGAGCCGGGTTTCCAGCGTTGCGAGCCGCTCTTCAGCCTTTGCGATACGGCCAAGGTCGGCCTTGGTGATGGTTGTCACGTCGGGCTCTGCCGGTTTTACGGCCAGCTCCGCCTTCTTGGCACAGGCGGGGCCTTTCTCAATTTTCTCTTCCATATCTTCATCCTCCTTTTTCTTCTCCTCGTCGACAGGTTCGGCCTTGTTGAGGCCGATGCTTGCTTCGAGGGATTGGAGACGCTCAACGATCTGCGTCAGGAGCTCCTTGATCTCGCTCCCACCGCCCTCAGGTGCCGCACCCTGTTCTGTTTGATCGGGGCCGTCACTCGCGTCCTTCATGGGCGGTTGAGGTTCCGTAGTTTCCTCTTTTTTGTCATTTTCTTTGGGGGGTGCCATAGTACTCCTCTTTTTCGGGTACTTCCCGTCCGTTGTCGGATGGATCATGTTACTGGCAGAATCTGTGGCTTTACCAAGACCCGCCGTGATACTCATAGCCTTCATTACCTCTGCGAATGTATTCGGGTTGATGGCGCTCCCGGGCTGGCAGATGGAGATCGAATAGAGCTCCAGGGCCTTGGTGATGCAGGGCTCGGTCCGCTTCGGTGGGTCGAGTGCACATGATGCTGTGCAATCCACCCGGTCACCGAAGATCGAGAACTGGTAAGGTTTGCCAACCTTGGATGCCTTGACGACATCTTTCCAGAATATATCGCAGTCCGAAGTCGGCTTAACGCAGGCTTCCACGTAGAGATTCTGCCCTTTGAACTCAGCTTTCGTGAACCATCCGACCGGACGTTCAGTGTGATCGAGATGCATGATCGGGAGCATCATGAAGTTCGGCAGGGCATCTTCCACTGCCTTTTTCAGGATTGTCTCATTCTCCCGGTCGAGATGCGGGCCGGTGGCCATACCATAAACCTTCCGCGAATTATCGTCGAGAACGTTCAGGTCGAATACGAAGAGCTGCTTGCCACCCTTGCGTATTTGGAACCCCGGCCCTGCGGTAGATAAGGGCATTGAGACATGGGTTTAATAGTGAAGCATATTATAGGGGAATGCCTCAAAGGAGGATTATTTCTTCAAAAAGCGGGGCGCGAGAGCGCATCTGCATTGGATAATCTGTGCTGCAGGTGCCCCCAGGCTTGAATCGGCGGGATACATCATTTTACAGGCTGGCACCCGGGTGTTCTTCGATGCCATGAAGGCCGGCACCTCGAACGCTTCATCGACATCAATCACGACACCTTTCATGGCAAGATGCGACGGGCGGGTACGGTGATCCCCGGTAGTAGGCAGCCACTCTTTAAAGGGTGCGTAATCCTTCGTCCTACTCCAGGCCGCTTCGTTGTAAGATTGCGTACTAACCGTGCGGGCGATTGCCTCTGCTCTGACAGCCCCGATGCCGTTGTAGTGCTGCTGGATGATCTCGGAGAACTTCGTGATACCAGCGCCTTTTTTGTCCGCTTCTACGATATCCCGGATGATCTTCTTGTTCATCTCGCCTGTGAACCCTTTGAGATCCGAGAGTGAAACTGCGGACAGGTTGGCGATGGCTCGTTCATCGGGGCGGGTGAAATTCAGGCCGATATCGACAACTCTGTGCTGAGGGCGGGTCTGCGCAACAAGAGTCTGGTGCGTGTTGTCGATACCGCGCCGGTAAGCCTGCAGGACATACTGCTGGATAAGTCTGCGGCCCGGCTGGTCGATGTATGCGATATTGAGGATCTCCAGCAGCCGTATGAGTTCCCCGATATCGAGCTGCTGCAGCCGGAGCATCGGACGGAGCTCTTCGAGAGCCTTTGCCCGGGCGTTCCGGATCAGGGCGAGAAACTCGCGGGTGAAGATGTTGCGCACGGGACCGGAGGGATCGGATACTCGCACCGGAGATTTCTCCCTCACTTCAATGAATTATTTAAGTCTGTTGCTTTTGCCCAGTCCAGAATTTCGACCGAGATAGAATCCAGATACTTTCGGATCTCATCTCGTGTATTAAACTTTTTCGGGAGAATCCATAAGATAATACGTTCTGAGTAGTTCCAGGATGTTGAGATTCTCTCAGAGATTTGTTCATCCTTCTGCGCCTGCTGAGCAATATTCCAGCGGACAAGAAGACGGGCACGACCGTCATCAATCCTGTCCAAAAATATTTCATCCGGTTTTGAGTTCGAATTTGGCATTTACGCTACCTCTTTTAATAATAACGGACGGATATACTTTCTCTCAAGTCGATACGAATTACACCAGGATAACCACCCGTAATAACTGGCAATGACATTTCTATCTTGTGGGGGGTCAAACCGTGACATTACGGCACTCCTTTTCCAGCGAAAAACGACGGGTCTAATTCATACCCCTCCGGGCATGGTTCAAATTTTTTGTCAGATAAAAACCCCAATCCCCCGGTTTTTGATTTGTAAAAGTAGGGGGCGGTTTCTGCCATATCTAACGCACGACTGATCTTCCTTGTCAGCCACGCCCATCGTTTACCGTTTTTAATATCATTGATGGTTCTGACGGGGATATTACGATTCCTGCTAATCTGTGAACAGTTCAGGGTTTTAAGGTCTCTCACAATTCCAATAATCATTAATTGGGTGAGTTTATTATTTCCATTTCTCTCACCAAACGCCTTAACGGTACGTCCTTTTTTTGACATATCTTGCATGTTGTCTTTCGGAGTTCCTAAAAAGAGATGCGCGGAATTAATACACATATGATTGT
>CAYXFF010000050.1:0-11600 GCA_964464185.1 uncultured Syntrophaceae bacterium
ATTGTTTTGATTTTTACACTGGCTACGAGTAATTGGTTAAGTAAAGAAAGAGAAGGAAGGAGATCAAATTATGTGGAAGCCTGAACTTGAGGAACTTGAAAAGCGCAGGAAATTAGCATACGAGATGGGAGGCGAAAAAAATGTTGCGAAGCATCATAGCCAGGGGAAAATGACCGTCAGAGAGCGGATAGATATTTTGGCTGATGATAAATCATTTGTTGAAAGAGGTATTTTGTCAGGAGTAGCGACCTACGATAACCACGAAAAAGATAAGCTTCTCAGCATTATTCCATGCCCCTTTGTGATGGGTATCATCAAAATAAATGGGCGAAGGGTTGCCGTGCATGGTGATGACTTTACAATAAGGGGAGCATCTGTTGGAAGAATGTACAAAAACAAAAGTGCATACTTTGCAAAAATGGCCCGCACATTGAAGCTTCCTGTCGTCAGATTGGTTGAAGGTGCTGGTGGTACAATTAAAGAGCTTCTCACAATAGGATACACAGATATTCCTAATATAACGTATGAGGCAATCCAGGATCAGGTTGAAATGATGTCCGAGGTGCCTGTAGTTGCGGTAAGTTTTGGTCCTGCTGCCGGCTTAGGTGCAATGTACGTTGTCCAAAGTCATTTTTCAGTTATGGTAGAAGGAACGTCTCAAGTCTTTGTGGGAGGCCCACCACTTGTTAAATTTGCTTCAGGAATGGACGTAAGCAAAGAAGAGCTTGGGGGTTACAAAGTTCATGCTCGTGTTTCGGGTGTGGTGGACAATGTGGCCAAAGATGAAAAGGATGCAGTAGAACAAATCAAGAAATTCTTGTCCTACTTACCAACAAATGTCTGGGAAATGCCGATGCGAAACAGTTCCGATGATAACCCGGGGCGTCGAGAGGAAGAACTTATTAACATCATTCCCCGGAATGTCAGAGAAACATATGACGTACGGAAAATTCTTAGACTTGTATTAGATCGCGGTTCTATCTTCGAGATTGCCAAGGATCAAGGTCGATCACAGATCACGGCGCTGGCGCGTCTTAATGGATATCCTGTCGGAGTTTTGGCAAATGATTCTCGACACCTTGCCGGGTCATTTAATTACGATGTAGCAGAAAAGTTTCAGCGCTTTATAGACATGTGCGATACTTTTCACTTGCCAATAGTTAATTTTGTTGATCAGCCAGGATTTACAATCGGTAAAAAGAGCGAGCAATATGGCACCATTCGTAAAGGGGTGAGGGCAAGTTTTGCTATAGCGCAGGCAACTGTTCCGATGGCCATTATGTACATCAGGAAAGCTTTTGGAGTAGCAGGTGCCGCGCAACATCCAGGCATACGTTTGGGTTGGCAGTATGCTTGGCCTTCAGCGAAATGGGGTAATATACCAGCGGAGGGAGGTATCTATGCCGCGCACAAGGCAGAAATAGAGTCGGCGGAAGATCCAGAAGCGTATCTTGGTGAATTATACAAGTTGTATAGAGCCGTTGAATCTCCTTTCCGGACCGCCGAGGCTTTCATGGTGGAGGATATTATAGATCCGAGAGAAACAAGACCTATTTTGTGTGATTGGGTTGAAATGGCTTATGCGATTGAAAAAGATAATTTAGGCGTAAAAAAGAGAG
This sequence comes from uncultured Syntrophaceae bacterium, assembly GCA_964464185.1. GTDB lineage: Bacteria > Desulfobacterota > Syntrophia > Syntrophales > UBA4778 > UBA4054. Next base: position 1,620 of record CAYXFF010000050.1, read on the forward strand.
GCATGAGAATGTAACAACGATAACAATCAGTCTTTAAAATCTTCGGAATTACATGAACAGTGAAATTTACATTTTGCAATGAAAGAGAAATAACTTGAAGATGAAACTTCTGTGAAGAGATCTTTTGAGGGAGTATGAAAGTGCAATTGAAAAATAGCGGATCAGGCAGAAAATCGGATAGGGGTCTGCTTAAGCACATTCATGATATCAGCTATTTGCTGACCCAGTCCCTGGACCTTGATGCAGTGCTCAATGAAATCGTTGACCACGTCATAACCGGACTTAAATATGACAGGGCGATTGTCATGCTTCTTAATGAAGATGAAACCAAGTTGGAGTGTAAATGTATCAGGGGTTTTACACCACTGGGGGAAAAACGCGCCTGGGAAAAGCCGTTGATTCTTAATCGCCATGATTGCTTTGAAACCAGGGTCGTTCGTAGTGGCAAGCCTTTGTTTATACAGGATATAGCGAAGGACCCTAATATTACAGAAATAGATAGAATCACAGCCAAGTATCAGGAACGAAAGTCGCTTCTTCATGTTCCGCTGAAAGTTAAGAATAAAGTTCTGGGTACCATAGGTGTGGATAGATATCGGACAAAAATGAAAATCAGCCGGAGAGAATTTGAAGATTTGGCGATTTTTGCGAATCAGGCGGCAATCATTATAGAGAATGCCCGACTTTATAAAGAACTGAAGGATGAAAAACTGCTCTCAGAGAACATCATCAAGTCTTCGATTAACGGGATTATTGTCAGCGATTTGAGAGGAAGAATCATCCACCTCAATCCCAGGGCCGAAGAAATATTAGGCATACGTAAGGAAGAAGCTGTTCGATTGCGTCTGCACGAGATTCTTAATGGCGACGCAGGCAGTATATATGAAAAGTTGGTCACGAAAGGAAATTCCCGACATTTTGAAATCCATTATCAAAGACAAGACGGGGAAAAGTTAATTCTTGACTTGGCACCTTTTCCCTTGGAAGAAACCAATAAAGTACCATCAAAAACAGTGTTATTGATAAATGATCTGACAGAAAAGAGAAGAATTGATGAGCATTTGATGCGCGTGGAAAAATTTGCAGCTCTGGGAAGTATGGCGGCGGGAATAGCTCACGAGATTCGTAACCCAATGGCAGCGATCTTTACAACCATACAGCACGTTGAAACCAAACTTGAAAAAAGTTCTCCCCATAAACATGCGCTGCAGAACGTAACGAAAGAATTGGACAGGATTGAGCGCCTTATCAGGGAACTCTTGAATACAGTGAATCCTTTTCCCCTTCACATGGAGAAAGTAGATGTAATGGATTTGTTGGAACGTGCTTTATTCTTCATTAAAAAGAAATCCAGTGATAAGAATGTAAATGTGAAATTTGAGTTGGAAGGCGAGCGGGTATATACAAAAGCCGATGCAAATCGATTGATGCAGGTTTTTCTAAATATAATGATTAACTCTGTGGAAGCTATAAAAGGGAATGGGAAGGTTCAGATTAATGTAAGAAAAATCAAGAAACGGGATTTAAGGAATCCATTTATAATTGTGAAATTTACGGACAATGGATCGGGCATTAATCCTTCAATCATAACGAAAATCTTCGACCCGTTCTTTACCACGAAAACAGGAGGGACCGGTCTTGGCTTGACCGTGTCACACAAGATCATTCAGGATCATAATGGGTTCATTGAAGTGGATAGAGAGGAAAAAGGAACGACCGTGTTGATTAAACTTCCTCTTGTCAAATGAGAGGTCCACTTTTCTTACGAGAAATATGACATGATATTTATGGAATGTTAATTGCACGAATAATTTGTAAAAGTCAGGATAGAGAAGATCGGTGAAGGTAAAAATACTGATAATCGAAGATGAAGAGCTGCTCCTTCAGTCCCTTGGCAGAGCCCTGTCCGAGGATGGTTATCTAACCATCAAGGCAAAGAGTGGGAAGCAGGGCCTTGATCTCTTTAAGCGCCACGAACCGGATATGGTGCTCTTGGACGTGAGGTTGCCTGATATCAACGGGATGAAGGTGTTGAAAAAAATTAAAGAACTAAATCGAGACACAAGTTTTGCAGTAATCGTGATGACAGCCTTTAGCGGCATCAAGGGGGCTGTAGAAGCCATAAAGCTGGGTGCTGATGATTACATAGCCAAGCCTTTTGACATTGAGGAATTAAAGATTATTATATCGCGCTGCTTGGCGTCAAAAGATATCATGGCCGAAGTAAATCATATTCGGTCATTGAAAAAGCAAAAATATCAATTTAACAATATCTTCACAAAAAACCCCAAGATGAAAGACATCATTGGCATTGCAAAGCGTGTCTCAGCCAAAAGCAATGCCAATATTCTTCTTTTGGGTGAAAGCGGGACAGGAAAAGAACTATTTGCCAAGGCCATACATTATAACAGTCCGCGGGCGGATTGCCGCATGGTGGTCGTGAATTGTTCAGCGCTGGCAGAAGGCATCATTGAAAGCGAGTTTTTCGGTCATGAAAAAGGGGCTTTTACAGGTGCGACAAGACAAAAGAAAGGTTATTTCGAGGAAGCGGATAAGGGCACTATTTTTCTTGATGAGATTGGTGAAATAGATCAGAAGACCCAGGTCAAACTATTGCGGTTCTTGGAAGAGAGAGTTATTCAACGTGTGGGCGGGACAGAAGACATCGAAGTGAATGTCAGGATCATAGCCGCGACAAACAGAGATCTGCAAGGCGAGGTTAGGAACGGCAGATTTAGAGAGGATCTTTATTATCGACTCAATGTTATCTCTATATTGATTCCGCCGTTAAGGGAAAGAAAGGATGATATTCCTCTCTTGGTGGAATATTTTATAAAGGAGTTCAACAAAATACTGGGGAAGAGCGTCATGGGATGTAATAATGAAGCACTCCAGGTTTTACTAAATTACGATTGGCCGGGAAACGTCAGGGAGCTACGAAATGTGATTGAAAGAGCCATGTTGTTGTGTAATGAAGAGATTATATTGGAAGAAGATTTAACACCTGAAATATCGAACGAAAAATCTCTGGCCGCAAAAGTTTGCGGCCAATACGAAAAATCGCTGGATGAAATCATAAAATTGTACAGCGAGCGAATGCTGCAAATATGCAATAACAATCAAGCGAAGGCAGCCCGGGCTTTGGGCATATCCAGACCGAGATTAAGGAGGATTTTAAGTTCCTTTTTATAGTAACGATTTATTCCTTCCGGTGTATCGTTTTGTTCCACTTCTATAAATAATGATTCTCATTATAATATTTCCCCATAAATTTATTAAAACAAGTTATTTGCTAAAAGTCTGTAATGTTTCGAGACAGCTCCAGCTTGTTTTTTCGCAACCGTCGCCCTTCTAAAATTCAATAGGAATAAAATTCAAATATAGGGCCTTATGGTTTTATAAGGCTGCGGGACCCACCGAACATGTCATATTTTCAACTTATTTAGTTCCCTGCATGAACCACATTAAGTAAATTCGTAAAATAAAGTTAAACATGGAAATCCATTTGCTCCAACCCGTGGCATAAAGACTGCACTCACCAAATCATCACGCATCCCTTTCAACAAAGATAACTTACCCGACGAGAATCAATCTTCGCCGAGCAAGGAAGTAAAAGGAGGGGCGATTTATGCAATACAGACCACCGGGGAAGTACTTTGAGGAATTCAATGTTGGCGACGAGTATGCGACCGTAAGCCGCACCGTCACAGAAGCGGACATCGTTAACTTTGCGGGAGTATCTGCGGACTTCAATCAACTGCATACGGATATCGAATTTGCATCAAAAACACCCTTCAAAAAGAGAATCGCCCATGGTTTGTTGGGGCTTGCATTCGTGTCCGGATGTGTCGGACGTTCCGGTTTGATTGAGGGTACAACCTTCGCATTTTTAGAAATCAGTTCGTGGAAGTTTTTAGCGCCCAATTTCATCGATGATACAGTGACCGTATTTGTTAAAGTTGCCGACAAGAAAGAGACAAAAAAGAGCGACCGTGGTGTTGTGGTTTTTGATTTGCGACTCGTTAATCAGAGGAATGAGGTTGCCCAGCAAGGACTGTGGACGATAATGATGCTCCGAAAAAAAACCGTATAGGGAGGGATTATGGATTTCGAGCTTACAGAAGAACAGCTCATGCTCAAAGATATGGTTTCCAAGTTCATGGTGAATGAGATTGAACCCATCGCGGAAGAGATGGACGAAAAAGACAAATTCCCGGACGACCTCTGGAGCAAACTGGCGGGTTTGGGGATCCTTGGCATTAACATTCCCGAGAAGTATGGCGGGGCAGGAGCAGGGTTGATCTCCGCGGTGGTGGTGATGGAAGAGATCAGCCGCACCAGTCCGGCAGTGGCCGTTTCGTGGGGTGCCCACGCCACATTGTGCGCCGATAACATAAAGAGAAACGCTTTTCCGGCGCAGATGGAGAAATACCTTCCGCCTCTCTGCACCGGTCAGCATATCGGGGCGTTGGCTTTGACGGAGCCTGGGGCAGGATCAGATGCTGTGGGCATTCAGACGACGGCTGTTCGTAAAGGCGACCATTACATTGTCAACGGGACAAAAACCTTCATCACCAATGGTCCAATCATGGATACAGCTGTTCTGTATACAAAGACAGACAAGTCCAAGGGCCCCAAGGGCATATCAGCCTTCATCCTCGAAAAAGGATTTCCGGGTTTTTCTGTATCCCGGAAGCTGAAAAAGATGGGAAACCGGGGATCACCGACAGGAGAACTCGTTTTCCAGGATTGCATCATACCTGCTGAAAACATCATGTGCGAGGAAGGTCAAGGGATATCCGTCATGATGAACGGATTGGATGTCGAGAGGGCGTTCTTTGCGGCAGAATGCGTGGGCATCGCACAAGGGGCTTTTGATCTCGCCCTCAAATATTCTCAAGAGAGGGTGCAATTCGGCAAGCCGATCTGCAGTTTTCAATTGATTCAGGGGAAATTGGCGGACATGTATGCGGGAATCGAGGCGAGCCGCCTCATGACGTACAAGGCGGCCATCATGGCGGAAAAAGCCGAGCGGGGCGGAAAGGGCACGGAGGTGCACAAGATTGCTGCCTCCGCCATTCTCTTTGCAGCGGAGATGGCAACGAAGGTTGCGTCAGACGCCGTACAGATCCATGGCGGTTACGGCTATATGCTCGAATACCCGGTCAACCGGTTCTACCGGGATGCAAAATTATACGAAATCGGCGCCGGGACATCAGAAATCAGAAGGCTGACCGTGGCGCGAGAGTTGTTACAAAAATGATTTTTTGAAGTTACTGTAGTTGGCATCAGGCAACAATAATAAAGAACATGGAAAGGAGTCAACAATGGGTAAGAGAGTTGCGATTATCGGGATAGGCGTGACGAATTGCGAGGAAAGGCCGGACCTGTCCCATAAGGAACTGCTTTTCCAGGCAACAAGGAAAGCCCTGACCGATGCCGGGATTTCCCGGGACGACATCGGAAGTGCGTTCACCACGTCCTATGATTTTCTTGAGGGGCGAAGTCTCTCTAATCAATATACCCTCGATTCAATCGGCGGGGTAATGAAAGCTTGCGACCTCAGGCTCGGTGAAGATGGGATCTACGGAGTCTGTGCGGGTTACATGGAGGTCATGGCAAAGCCCCTTGATATCGTGGTGGTCGGATCGGTTCAAAAGGTGTCGGAGAGGCGTGAGGAGGAGGATGCCTTTCAGAAGATTGTCCTGGCCACCTTGGACCCCGTTTTCAACCGTCCTGTTTGTAACACCGTACCCGTAATCGGCTTGGAGTACGCTTTGGCTGCCATGGAGGCGCGGAGCTACATGCACCGATACGGCATCACGGAAGAACAGATGGCCAAAGTGGCTGCGAAGAACCACAAGAATGCCCTGAAGAATCCGAGGGCAAAGAAGGCAAAGAAATACTCCGTAAAGGACATCCTGGATTCAGAGGTATTTTCCTGGCCCATCAAGCGTCTGGAGGTTGCCCAAATGACGGATGCCGCATGTGCCCTGGTGTTGGCCTCCGAGGAAGTGGCAAAGAGACTTACGGATAAACCGGTATGGGTCACAGGTGTGGGCTGGTGCTCCGGAACCAGCTACATTGAAAGCCGCGATCTATCATCCAGCGCTTATCTCAGGGCAGCAGCCCAGCATGCCTATAATATGGCGGGGATCAAGCATCCATCGGAAGAGATCGATGTCGCCGAAATCTACGACACCTACGCATACAAGGAGCTTCAGTACTGTGAAGCCCTCGGCCTTTGCGGAGAAGGAAAAGCGGGAAAGCTCATCGACGAAGGTGTGACTGAATTCGGAGGCGCTTTGCCCGTCAATCCTTCCGGCGGCCTTCTCGGTGAAGGAAATGCCGTGGGGACCTCCGGGCTTATCAGGGCGGCGAACGCCGCCTACCAGATCAGGGGTGATGCCGGTGAGTTTCAGGTACCCAACGTGGAAATTGCCGTCGCCCAGGGATGGGGCGGGATCCCAACGTACTGTGGTGGCGTTGTCGTACTGAGCAGATGGTAATGACAAGAGAAACCCGAGGAGGAGGTTAAGTAAAATGGCAAGAAGAGTAGCAATCGTCGGTGCGGGAATGCAGAAGTTCGCCAGACGGAAAGAAGAGAACATCAATGAAATGATATTTGAGGTTGCGAAGAATGCCTTGGACAACGCAGGACTGACCCGTGACGCCATTGATGCAGTCGTATTGGGAAATGCCGTGGATGCATTCTGCGGAATTCATAATTCATCCAAGCTGGCCGTAGAAGGTTCCGGCGGGCTGATGAAGCCCATGATGATGAACAGCACAAGCGGGAGCACGGCGATCTCACTGCCGATTCTGGGATACACCCACGTGGCGTCGGGTCTCTATGATGTGGTGATGGTCATCGCCTACGAAAAAATGTCAGAGAATCTGGCCGCTCAGGCCGTTTTCAACACCGTCTATGACGAAGTCTACGTGAGGCCCCTGGGCCTTAACGTGCCCCTTCAGTGCGGTCTGGAGGCCCGCAGATACCTCAATAAATACGGACTGACGGAGGTCCATATGGCCAAAGTGTCCGTAAAAAACAGGGGAAATGCCTTGAGCAACCCCTATGCCCAAATGCCCATGAAAATTACCGTCGGTGATGTGCTCAATTCACCCTATATTTCCTGGCCCGTGAAACTGTTCGACACGAGTCCCGTCACGGATGGAGCCAGAGCGGTCATTTTCGCTGCGGAGGATGTGGCCAGGGAAATCACGGATGATCCCGTCTGGGTAAGGGGAGTCGGCCGTGGCGCCAATTCCTGCTACTTCATGGGTCGAAGACTCGACGACTTGGGCAGGCTGGACTATGCCTATCTCGCAGCCAGGCAAGCTTACGATATGGCTGGAATAAAAAACCCGAGAGCGGTGATCGATTACGCAGAAGTCTATGACCCCTTCACTTATAAAGAGATGCAGCACTGCGAGGCCTTGGGTCTCTGTGATGAAGGTGGTGCAGGACGCATGCTTGATGAGGGAACCTCTTCAAAAGAAGGGAAACTGCCGGTCAATGCCTCTGGCGGCCTTCAGGGAGAAGGAAATCCCATTGCGGCCGGAATGTCCAGGCTATGCTGGTGCTATAAAATGATCAAGAAGGAAGCAGGCGATTGTCAGGTCCCCAAAGAGGTAAATACGGCTATCTGCAACGGTTGGGGCGGTATGTTCCAGTATAGCGCCGTTATGATCATCGGAAGAGATTAATTAAATATAGAAAGAAAGGAGAAACAGAGATGAGTAAAGATGTGAAACCGATAACGATATCAGGGGAAATCCAGGTTCCTTATAACTTCGCGGTAGGCTTGGCCGGGTCGAGATTCCTCGCAGAATTAAGAGATAATGGAAAATTCATGGCAACGAAATGCAAGAAATGCGGGTACGTCATGATGCCCCCAAGGATCTTCTGTGAGGAATGTTTCATCGACGATGTGGAGTGGGTAGAGGCGAGCAGCAAGGGTAAGATCCAGACATTTGCCGTTTCCTACATGTCTCCAGAGGGTAAACGCATAAAGGACCCCTGGATGTTGGCCATTGTCAAGCTCGATAAAAGCGATGGGGGTCTTCTCGTTCGCTTAGACGAGGTGAAGCCTGATGACGTCAAGATCGGAATGCGTGTGGAAGCCGTTCTGAAACCAAAAAATCAGAGGGTGGGAAGCATACTGGATATCCAGCACTTCAGGCCTGTTAAGGATTGATGAGCAAGACACGGCGAGAATCAGCCTGCATAAAAAAGCCTGCAGGCTGATTCTCGCCAAGTTGCTTGATGGGCTCGTCACGGTTTCAGAAATACCGGAAGGTGGCAACTGAGCTTTAATCAAACAATAAAAAAAAAGGGGGGGAGATTATGATCAGCTTACCAAAATATTCAACGCTGGATACCGTCGGTTCATGTCTGAAAAGAAGTACCGTGAGATACCCGAAAAAGATTGCGTTGATCTCCGGTGCCACGCGAATGACGTATAAAGAATTGAACGAAGAGGTCAATCGGTTTGCTCATGCCATCATGAAGCTTGGTGTCAAACAGGGCGATAATGTAACTCTGATGTCGAGCAACAGCATCGAGTTCTTGTTTGTCTGGTATGGTCTCGCAAAGGCGGGCATTACCATGGTCCCGATGAACCTCATGCTTAAAGGCGGCGAGGTCAGTTACATTGCTAATCATTCCGAGTCCAAGGCCTTTATCGTGGAAGATAAATTCTATGGCGCGATGAAGGATGTGATGGGCGAGATGAAGACGGTGAAAAATTATATTCATATCGATTCAGCAGGAGCAGGCAAGGCGCCGGAAGGGATGCTTGATTTCAAAGCCTTCATGGGAAAAGAAAGTTCCGTGGAAGAGCCCCTTGTCGAAGTGGATAGCGAGGATATCGCCCAACTGGCTTACACGAGCGGGACGGAAGCGCTGCCGAAAGGCGTCATGCAGACGCACCGGGGTCTTATAGCCAATTATGTAAGTTCGATTGTGGACGGCGAGCTCCGGACAGATGACATCGCTACGGTCACCATGCCCCTGTTCCATTGCGCCCAGGTGCATTGTTTCACCGGACCCCATATCTATCTCGGTGCGACTCAGATCCTGATGCCGGGTTTCGATCCCGTCAAGATGCTTGAAACAATTCCCAAGGAAAAGGTGACCTTCACGTTTGGTCTGCCGGCCCAGTACAGGGCTATGCTCGCCCTTCCGGATTTTAATAAATATGACCTGAGCTCTCTGAGGATGTGCGTCTACGCAATGGCACCCGTCAGTCAGCAGGAGTTGAAGGTATTCATGGAGAAATTTAAACCAAAAAGGGGATTCGAAATCTACTTCGGTCAGACCGAAATGTCCCCCGTTACGACGATCCTCAATCCCGAAGAACATGCTTTCAAGGAAGGTTCCGTTGGAAAGGCTGTGCTGAATGTGGAGATGGCCATCATGGATGACGACGGGAAGATCCTGCCGCCCGGCGAAATCGGTGAGATCGTATATAAGGGCGGTCACACCATGAAGGGCTATCTTAAGGAGGCAGCAAAAACAAAGGATGCCTTCAAGTATGGCTGGTTCCACAGCGGGGATCTGGCCAGGATGGACGCGGAGGGTTACATCTGGTTTGAGGACCGGAAGAAAGACATGATCAAATCGGGCGGAGAAAATGTGGCCAGCATTGAGGTGGAAAAGTGCATTTACAATTACCCCAATGTTCAGGAGGTGGCCGTTGTGGGACTGCCCGACCCCCAGTGGATCGAAAAAGTAGCCGCCTTTGTGGTGCCGAAGCCGGGGACGAACATAGACCCCCAAGCTGTCATTGCCCACTGCAAGGCGAGCCTTGCCGGTTATAAGGTGCCCAAGCAGGTTGAGATTGTTAAGGAGATCCCTAAGACGGCGACGGGAAAGGTCAGAAAAAATGTAATTCGGGAGATGTGCACCGGTAAATAAAAAAAATGTAACTTCGCCATTGAGAGAAAGATTCAACTTATTGATAAATTAATTTAGAT
>CAYXFF010000051.1:0-6083 GCA_964464185.1 uncultured Syntrophaceae bacterium
CGCGGGACCTTGCCGGAGGGACGGCATCACATCCCCCGTCCGCCCTATCCTCCCTTCGGGGCACTATCTTCGAACTGATCGGCGAGATGATTCTCAAGGGCACGGCAGTTCCAGCACAGGATCCGGCCGTTCCTGTCGATCAGCGTTTTGGAGGGAACACCATGGACGCCATACTGCTGCATCACATCTCCCTGGCTGTCCAAAAGCGTGTCGTATGGGAGGTCGTACTTCCCGGTATAAGCGGCGGCCTTTTCCCGAGACTCCTGAATGTCAATATTGAGGATGACCAGTCCCTTAGAACCGTAACGGGCGTGAAGATCTTTCAGGTAGGGAATCTCCGCCCGGCAGTAACTGCACCAGGTGGTCATGAAGACGAGGAGGACGACCTGTTTTCTGTATTGGCTCAGGCGGATGTTTTTCCCTCTCACATCTTTCAGCACGAAATCAGATGCAACGCTCCTGCTTCCCGCTACGCCCCCGGCGGACTTTTCAACAGTCGGCCTGGAAATAAAAGCCGCGTACAAAAGCCAGAACAGGGCACCGGCAAGCAGGAGACCCGCCGCCCATTTCACGCGAACAGACATATTCTCATCCTCAAAACCACAATTTACCCGCCGAGATCAGAAAATATTCTCCGATGCCGATGAAAATCCACCCGATGATCTTCTTGATCCTCACCATCCATTCTCCGCTTTTCGGAAGTCCGGTGAGCAGTCCCGCGAATGTGCCGACAAGCACCGGAAGCGTTCCAAGGCCCAAAGAAAAAAAGAACAAAAGACTCATTCCGAAAAACAGACTCTGTCCCGCGGCGACGTAGGCCAGCAGTACGGCAAAAACGGGCGCGGTGCAGGGTCCCATGACAAAACCCGAAGCTGCGCCCACGAGGAAGCTTCCCGCCATTCCTTTTTTTTCGGCTCCCGTCATCCACTTAGCCGCAAAAGATGGCTCAAAGGAAAGGGAAAACACATCCAGCATGGACAGCCCCATGAGAATAAAGAGATTGGCCACTAATAAATAGGTCCAGGGGCTGGACTGGATTTCTCCAAAGAGCCGTCCTGTCATGGCGGCCATTCCCCCGAGGATCGTGTATGTGAGGGCCATTCCGAGAACATAGAACAAAGAGAGCATCAGGCCCCTGCTTTTTGAGGTGCCGCCGTAAGCGCCGCTGTAGGCGGCGATCACGGGGATGACGGGATACGTGCATGGCGTGAAACTGACAAGAACCCCTCCCAGGTAGACAGCCGGATAGGCCAAAAGGTAGGAACCATGAAGGTGCGCGCTTAGATTATTGACGAATTCCAGAATCATTCCCGTTGCTCACTCCACCTTTCGAGCAGCGTCATGCCGATCCCGCCGCTCTTTTGTAAAAAAGCCCCATTGAAAATAACACAAAATTCACAATAAATGGAAAATTCGAAATGCTGAACATGAACCACTCCCTCCTTGATCTGATTAGAACGGAACCGGCGTGAATGTCGCTGCGAAAAGAGCCAGGGCGCTCCAGCCGATGATTCTCCTTCTCCTGTCCAGCGGAACCCACTCGTAGACCACGGGAGGATGGTCGATGCCGAGGAAAAAAAGCAGGACGACCCAGACGAGCCATCCGCTCCAGCCGAAAAGACCCAGCAGGAGAAGAACGCCGATGATGACGCGGGCGACCACGCGCTGCCTGGGACCGAGGATCGCATAAGCCACGTGGCCGCCGTCGAGCTGTCCCACGGGCAGAAGGTTCAGGGACGTGACGAGAAGTCCGATCCAGCCGGAAAAAGCCACGGGGTGTAAAAGGAGGTTGATTTCATCAGGGAGAGAACCGTGGACGACCCAGTTGAGAAAAGAAAAGAGGAGGGACGTGCCGAGAGCGATCCCTGTTCCCTCTCCCGTCGGCTTTCCGACTTCGGAAAGAACGAGCCCGATCAGTATGGCCGGGACCGCTACCACCATCCCGGCCAGCGGTCCTGCCACGCCGATATCGAGCAGAATTCTTCTGTCCATGATGGGGGATTTCATTTTGATGAACGCGCCGAATGTTCCGATGAATGAAGGAGCGGGAATGAAGTACGGAAGGGTAACTTCAACCCCGTGCCGCCGCGACACGAAATAATGGCCGAATTCATGGGCCCCCAGGATGAGAAGGAGCGTGAAGGAAAAGGGCAGGCCGAGCCAGATCCTGCCCGGCTCGTCAATAGGATTGACGCCCCGCTGAAGGGCACCGGCAAGCAGGGTGGTCGCGAAGGTCAGGATGAAAAGAATGATATGGATATATGAAACAGCGGAGGGCTTCTGATCTCTGTAAACGTCGTCCATGGATCCTGTCATGAAATGAAAAAAGGGATCATCCGGTCATGATCCCTTTTCCGGGCATTCATAGGGAACATTCAGAAGATTGTCTTCCGTACGTTCACCCTGGAGAGCGGCAGCGGTCTATGTATTGATCTTTTCCTTGAGCTCTTTGCCGACCTTGAAAAAGGGCAGTCTCTTGGGAGCCACGCTTATATTGTTTCCCGTCTTCGGGTTTCTCCCCGTGTACGATTCGTAGGCCCTGACGACAAAACTGCCGAAGCCCCTTATTTCAATCCGTCCGCCCTTCTTGAGTTCATCGGTGAACCCGTCAAAAACAAGACTGACGATGTCCATGGCTTTTTTCTCGGTCAGGTTTTCCTTTTTGCTCAAGGCTTCGATCAATTCAGACTTATTCATGACATCTCTCCTTTTAATTGTTGACTCTCATTCCACTCTGGATGACGTCATTGCTCCTTTGCCGCGCCTGCATCCAGCGGTGATCGGTACATGATAAATTCGAGCGTATATCCAAACTGTTAGTTCAACAATGGGTCTGACTATTATTCATTTTGCCACTCAAAGTCAAGTGAATTTTTGCTTGGTTTATCTAAAATTTATAATTATCCTGTGCATATAGCATAACCTTTGCCCGCCTCTTTGTCTCCCCCGGAAGCACAACCGTCATTATTCTTTTATATCAGTCAGTTACGGATTGCTACCGCTTGCCCGAAGAAGAAAGAAGCTGTTCTATTTCCCGTTTTTTCAGGGTTCTGAATTCCCCTTCCTTGAGCTTGCCCAGACGGAGTTCACCAAGGGAAATACGGATAAGCCGCGCCACGGGATGTCCGACCGCGTCAAAAAGCCTCCGGATTACCCTGTTGCGCCCCTCGTGAATCGTCATGACAACCCAGGAGCTTTTCGGGTTCATCTTCTCCAGGTGCACGGCGACGGGCTTGAAGAGGCCGTCTTCCAGCTCAATTCCGTCCTCTATTTCCTTCAGTTCCCGCCGCGTGAGGTTGCCCCGGGCCTTCACATGATAGGTCCTCGGAATCCTGTAACGGGGGTGCTGCATTTTCTGGGCGAAATCACCGTCGTTGGTCATGAGGAGAAGACCCTCGGAATCATAATCCAGCCTCCCCACAGGGAAAACTCTTTCCTCGATGCCATGGAGCAGCTCTGTGACAATCGAACGACCCTCGGGGTCTTTAAGGGTCGTCACGTACCCCCGAGGCTTGTTCAGCATGAGATACACTTTTGAAACGTCCGTCGATATGAGTTTCCCGTCAACCCTTATGTCGTCTTTGCCTGCGTCCGCTTTCGTACCGAGCTCAGTCACGACCATGCCGTTCACGGAGACCCTTCCCTGCCGGATCAGTGTTTCGGCGTACCTCCGCGACGCGATGCCCGCCCCGGCTATTATTTTCTGCAGACGCTCCTGCAAGGCTCCCCCCTACTCCTGCAGTTCCTTCAATTCACGCAGCGTGGGAAGTTCCGACAGATCCTTGAGATTGAAGACCTCGAGAAACTTCTTCGACGTACCGTACACGATGGGCTTCCCGGGGACATCCTTGCGCCCCAGCATCCTGACCAGTTTTTTCTCCAGAAGACCTTTCAGCGTGCCGCTCACGTCCACCCCCCGGACCCTGTCGATATCGGCCTTCACGACGGGCTGCCGATAGGCAATGACCGCAAGTGTCTCCAGCGCAGCCGGAGAAAGCATGGAGGGTTTCAGGCCCCTCATCTTCTTGATCCACAGCGCCAGATCCGGTCTCGTCCGGAACTGATAACCGGATGCCACTTCGCAAAGCTGGAAACCGCCCTTTCTCTCGTCATGCTCGCGTTTGAGATCGGCAATGACCTGCGCGATTTCCGTCCGCTCCGCTTCACCCAGGATATCCCTTATCCTGTCCACCCCGAGCGGCGTATCCGAAGCAAAAAGAAGCGTCTCAATGATCGCCCTGAGGTCTTCCATTCCATTCCTCCACGGCAGGAAAAATCCTTATCGGCCCGAAGGGACCGGCTTGAAAGGCCCGGATAAGCCGGATTTTCATCAGTTCCAACAAGGCAAGCAGCGTATAGATGACCCGCTTTCTTGTCGGTGATTCCCCGAGCAAATCCGTAAAGCTCACATCTTTTTTCTCTCCCAGCCTTTCCATGATCTCATGGATCATGTCGGAGAGAGACATTTTTTCCGTTTCGATCTCCATGACATCCTCCTTGCGGAGGTTGGCGGTCATTCTCTGAAAGGCCGCGACAAGCTCGAAGACATTCAGTTCGACAAGATCTTCTTCTTCCTCTCCCGATTTCTCAAGCTCCGGCCAGGCCTCTCTTTTGAAAACATCCCGCCCAAGCAGCAGGCGGCGGTCGAGGGTCAGGGCCGCCTCCTTGAATGCCTGATACTCCAGAAGCTGTCTCACCAGATCCGCGCGGGGATCCTCCTCCCCATTTTCGTCGGCGTCGGCCTCGACGGGAAGGAGCATCCTGGATTTGACATGAATCAGTGTGGACGCCATGACAAGATATTCACCGGCCAGATCGAGATTGAGGGACTTGAGAACTTCAAGATGCTGCAGGTACTGTTCGGTGATGACCGCCATGGGAATATTGTAGATATCGATCTCGTTCTTTCTGATGAGATAGAGCAGCAGATCCAGGGGCCCTTCGAAGATGTCCAGTTTGATCTCATATCCCATTGGCGATTCTCAATAAATACAGTCGCGAGGCTTCAGATATGGGCGTCAGGAAATATCACTGTTATGGCTCCGCCGCGTTTCAGCACGGTCATAGCTTGACGGCATCCCTGACTTCTTCCATGGTCGCGCCGGCCACGCGGGATGCCCTGAGATTCCCATCGGCTATAATGTCATGGACCTCATCCATATGCCTGTCGTAATAGTCCTGGCGCTCATGGATCGTCCTCATCCCCTTCAGAACGCCCTGCATGAGGCGCTTCTTGCATTCCACACAGCCGATGCCTGCCCTCCGGCATTCCGTTTCTATTTCACGCACGTTGTCGGGGGATGTGTAGATTTCGTGGAAGGAGAAAACGTTGCATACCTCGGGTCTCCCCGGGTCTTTTCGCCTCATCCGCTGGGGGTCGGTGAACATGCTTTCGACCTTTTCTTTCAATACATCACCGCGGTCCCTGAGATAAATGGAATTCTCGTAGGACTTGCTCATCTTCCGCCCGTCGATGCCGAGCATCTTTGGAACCGTCGTCAGAAGCGGTTCCGGCACGGGAAAAATCTCCCGGTAAAGAAAATTGAAACGCCTCGCGATCTCCCGGGTGAGTTCGATGTGCGGAAGCTGATCCACACCCACGGGAACCCCATAGGCCTTGTACATGATGATATCGGCCGCCTGGAGCACCGGGTAGCCCAGGAATCCGAAGGTCGATAGATCTTTATCGGCCAGCTCCGCCTTCATCTCCTTGTAAGTCGGATTCCTCTCAAGCCAGGCGAGGGGCGTGATCATGGAAAGAATTACAAAAAGTTCGGCGTGCTCCTTGATCCTCGATTGAATGAACAGGGTGCTCTTCACCGGATCGATTCCGACGCTCAGCCAGTCGACGATCATGTCCAGCGAGTACTCACTGATCCGGTCCGTGTCGCTGTAATCGCTTGTCAACGCGTGCCAGTCAGCGACAAAATAAAAACAATCATACGTTCCCTCGTTCTGAAGCCCGACCCAGTTTGTAAGGGCTCCATGGAGATTGCCCAGGTGCAGTCTTCCCGTGGGACGCATTCCGCTTAAGATCCGCTTTTTCGAAACCATGACTCCGCTTCCCGTCATCCTTTCTATAA
>CAYXFF010000051.1:6183-9382 GCA_964464185.1 uncultured Syntrophaceae bacterium
CTTAAGATCCGCTTTTTCGAAACCATGACTCCGCTTCCCGTCATCCTTTCTATAAAAACAGCAAACCGCAGGGTTCCGCGGATGTATAACAGAATAACCTCTCACTGTCAATCCGACGGCGCCGCGCCGCGCCCGTGCAAATGGAGCGAAGGAAGCCGGCGGCATTTTTCAATGGTCCCGATTCGCGATCGGGGATAAATACAAAAAAAGACCCCCGGGCTCAATGAATCCGGGGGTCTTCGCGGTCAGCGACGTGTTATTTTACTTTGTCGGAAAGCGCCTTGCCGGCCTTGAACTTCACAACCTTCTTGGCAGCAATCTTGATTTTGTCGCCTGTCTGAGGATTCCTGCCGCTTCTCGCTTTTCTCTTGGCGACGGTGAAGGTGCCGAATCCAACCAGACCCAGCTTGCCGCTCTTTCGGAGCTCCTTGGCAACATTTGCTATGTATGATTCCAATGCCTTCCCGGCTGCCGCCTTGGTGATACCCGCGTCATTCGCCATTGCCGCAATCAATTCCGCCTTTGTCATACTTCCTGTTCCCCCTTTCTCATGCAATGAATTTAAACCATCATGATGATGGATCCTCTCCGATCCCGATGCGTGTTGCTTGATTTTCCGGATATACGACAGAACAACTCATTCCAACTGTCTTGAGTTCATGTTGACATAACTAATGATGCTGCCTGATGACCTGAGCCGTGAGAATTACGTTCTTCACTAACACAAAGAAAACCCCGATGCAAGAAAAATTCAAAAAATATTTTTAACAAAGGAAAAACGGACAACCCGCCGGACTGGCTGGCATTCCGCCTTCCGCAGGCGAGCGGTTTGACAAAGCGGTCCATTTGTGTTAGTAGAGTGCCCCCGATATGAACAACAAAGGTCAGGACGTCGCCGTCCTTTGAGCGAGGTTTAAGTTTCATGGCAAGTGGCGCAACGGTCAAAAAGATCCTGGCATGGATCAAGCTGTCAAGACCCCCCTTTCTCAGCGTGGGAGCGTTCCCCTTTATCCTTGGAACCCTTCTGGCCTGGAAACTGGAAGGCGTTTTCAACGCACCCGTGTTTATCGCCGGCATGACAGCTGTGATCCTGATCATGCTGTCCACCTATCACTCCGGTGAATATTTTGACTATGAAGGAGACACCCTTTCCCATCAGATGCACCGGAACCGATTTGCCGGGGGATCCCGCGTGCTTCAGTCCGGCGCCTTGTCTCCACGAACCGCCCTCTGGACGAGTATCATTACCTTCGTGATGGCAGCGGGGATCGGCATTTACATCCAATTCGGGCTGCAGACGGGACCCTACACGATTCTCCTGGGTTCCCTCGGAATATTTCCGGGGTTCTTTTATTCCACCCGGCCCATACGGCTCGTGGACAGAGGCGTGGGCGAAATCTTCATCGGTTTCTGCTACGGCTGGCTCCCCGTGGCATCAGCCTTCTACATTCAGGCCGGGCACATTGCTCCCGTGATTCACTGGATCGGGATTCCCATCGGCTTCACCATCTTCAACGTCATATTCCTGAATGAGTTTCCCGACTACATGGCAGACAAGACCGTGGGAAAGAAAAACCTGCTGGTGCGCCTCGGAATAGAACGCGGGGCGCTGATCTATTCGACCGCTGCCGTCCTCACATGGGTATCCGTGCTTTTCACGCTGAAGCTGGGTGTCTCCCCGAAAGCCCTTTATCTCTTTCTGCCCGTGATGGCCCTCTCGGCCGTTCTTATTCTTATGGTCATGAACAGGAAATACGAAAACAAAAGAACCCTGGAAGTGCTCTGCGGGCTGAACATCGCCATCAATATCGGCACGACCTTCTCCTATATCGTGGCCTACGTGTGATGTCCTTTGCAGACGCGAACATGAATCGTCATTCCAACGGCAACCGGGTCAAGCCTTTTTTCTGGCCGCCCTCCCTCTTATTCAGACAACTGGGAAGCGCGCTTCTCATGGGATATCTCAACGGCTGGCGTAAAATCCCCCACTGGATTTTGAAGAACAGCCTGAGATCGATTCCCGTTTCCAACGGCGCTCTCGGCATGGGCTGCATCGGCTATCCGGGGCATCCCGTCTGGGAAGTCACCTCTGCCTGCAACTTGAACTGCATCCACTGCCACGCCTCGGGCAGCACGGCCGATCCGGAAGAACTGACCACGGACGAAGGCAAGCGGCTTATCGATCAGATCGCCGGGGTGGATGCCTTCCGGACCCTTGTTTTCACGGGCGGGGAACCTCTTGTCCGGCCGGATATTTTCGAACTTCTCCGGCACTCCAAGACCGTCGGGCTCGCCAACATCATCGCCACAAACGGATGCCTCATCGATGAGGAAATGGCCTGGAAGCTGAAGGACCATGGCGTCGTATGTAACGCGATCAGTCTCGATTCAGCGGATCCCCGGACCCACAACAGGATCCGTCAGAACCCCGAGGCCTATGAACGCGCCATGAGGGGCATTGAAGCAACGAAGAAAGCGGGCATCCTGCTGCAAATCAACACGACGGCCATGGAGTACAACATGCCTTTCCTTTCCGATCTCATGGATTACGTGGACCGGAAAGATGCGGGGATCATGCTCATGTACCAGCTTGTCGCTGTCGGAAAAGGAGAAAAAATCGAAAAGGCCACCCTGAAAAAAACCGCCAATCAGTCCCTGAGCGAGCTCATCGCCCGCAAGCAGCGGGACATGAAGACGATCATCGAACCGGTGGCCGGACCCCAGTACTGGCCCTACCTACTGGAAAAAAAGGGGGTGAAAAACGGCCTGAGGCTGAAGTTCGCGGAACAGGTCTTTCACGGCTGCGCGGCCGGGAGGGGTTTTGTTTATGTCAAATCCAACGGGGACGTCTGGCCCTGTCCCTTCGTTGAGTTGAGTGCCGGCAACGTGAAGCAACTCTCTTTCGGAGAGATTTACGAAAAATCTGAGGTTTTTGAAAACCTCAGAAGGCGGGAAGAAACCCTCAAAGGGGCCTGCGGGGAATGCCGTTATAACCGGATCTGCGGCGGATGCAGAGGAAGAGCCCTGGCATACTCAGGCGATTATCTCGCCGAGGACCCCCGCTGCTTTATTTTAAATTCCGGCCGGAGCGTGACCAGGGCATCGGCGGCGGCGGCGCCTCCCGGATAAACCAGAAGCGGATTTATATCGATCTCGCCGACACAGTCCCGGAGATCATGAACCAGAGCGGAGAGAGACA
>CAYXFF010000051.1:9482-11578 GCA_964464185.1 uncultured Syntrophaceae bacterium
ATATCGATCTCGCCGACACAGTCCCGGAGATCATGAACCAGAGCGGAGAGAGACATGAGGGCCGCAAGAATGGCCTTTTTATCCGCCGGCGGTTTTCCCCTGAATCCTTCCAGAATTTTTCGGCCCCGGATTTCACTGATCATCTCTTCAGCGTCCTCTTTCGTCAGCGGCCCCAGCCGAACGCTCACATCCTTCATCGCCTCGACCCAGATTCCTCCCAGTCCGAAAAGAATCTTCTGAAAGCAGGGCTCTTCAAAGGTGCTTCCGATGATCACCTCGGCCACCGGTTCAGGGAGCATTTCTTCAACGAGAACCCCCCGGAAAGAATCCCCCCCTGCCTTTGACTTGACGGCCTGAGAGACACGGTCAAAGGCCGGCGCGAGTTCTTTGAAGTTTCGGATCCCGATCGCCACGGCCCCGGCTTCGGTTTTATGAAGAACATCGGGAGAGATGCCTTTCAGGACCACGGGGAACCCCAATTCCCGGGCCGTTTTCCGGGCCTCAGCCAGGGTCAGGACAAGCCGCCCCCTTGGAACGGGGATTCCATAAAGGGCAATGATCTCTTTGGATGAAACCTCGTCGAGACGGCCGCCGCGGCCTTCGATGATCGCGAGGGCGCGCGTCCGCGCGCCGGCCGGCGGCTTTTTGAATTTCACGCCCTTCTCCAGCCGAAGCCGGTGCCGTCCCAGGATCATCAGCGCCCGCGCCGCGTCCAGACAGGAGTCCACATCCTGATAGGTAATGATGCCGCCTTCCCTCATCTCGCGGCTCGGAGGAGCGACGGTTTTATCGCCCAGCCAGCAGCAAAGAACCGGCTTCTCCGGCCTGCCTTTGAGTCCCTCCAGCATGAGTTTTGGCGCGATTTTCTGAAGGTACATGGTGGTCATGAGAATGATGACCTGGTCAAAGACCTCCTCCCGGACAAACCGTTCCATGGCCCGCGTGATGATATCAAAGGATTGGAGAGGACCTTTGATGATATCGAGCGGATTATGGGGAGGGGCGAAATTCGTGATCTCCGTCATGTCACGCTCAAAGACCGGGCCGACCGGGGCGACGGTTAGACCTTTGTTCCTCATCTGGTCGGCGATGAGTCCCGCCGCTCCCCCCGAACAGCAGAAGATGCCGAGCCGGCCTCCGCGGGCGGGCGGCTGGGAGCGGATGGCCAGCGCCGTCGTGTTCATGGCTTCGAGGCTGTCCACCCGGACGATGCCGTGAGCGCGGCAAAGGGCATCGAAGGTCTCGTCCGAGCCCGTCATGGAGCCCGTGTGCGAGGCCGCTGTCCGGGACGCCGCGGTGGTACGTCCCACCTTGTAAAGGACAACCGATTTCCCCTTTTCATGGGCCAGATCGACGGCCCGGAGAAACCTTTCGGGATCTCTGAGGGCCTCCATGAATCCCGTGATGACCCGGGTGTGCTCATCCTGGGCGAAATACTCGAGGAAATCCGCCGTCCCTAAGTCCGCCTCGTTCCCCGAGGACAACAGATGGGAGTAGCCCAGCCCGAGAGCCATCGCCTTGTCCCATATGGAACCCAGCATGGCCCCGCTTTGCGATATCATGGCCACATCGCCGCGGATCAGTTCTTCCGGTTCTCTTTCCAGCGTCGCGCACCAGCTCAGGATCACGGGTGAGACGAGATTGACGATCCCGAGGCAGTTCGGTCCCAGGATCCGCATGCCGTACCCGCGGGCCGTTTCCACGAGGTCTTCCTGCTGCCGCCTCCCCTCCGTTCCCGTCTCCGCATAGCCGGAGGTGTTGACAATGGCAAAGGGACAGCCTCTCTTTCCCAATTCATCTATCGCTTCATGCACGAGTTTCCTGCCCACCACGATAACAGCCACATCCGGAACCTCTGGAAGATCGGCAATCCGGCGGAAACAGGGTATTCCCTGCACCACATCGCGGTTTGGATTAACGGGCAGTATTTTCGTTCTGCTCCCGTGGCGAAGCATGAACATGAGGCTCCGCCCATTGACCAGCAAAGGATTATCTCCCGCCCCCACCACCGCGACAGAGCGCGGATAGAACAGGCGCTCAAGAAAATGTTTCTCCCTTTTCATTTAATAAAACTCCATAAATTCAATGGATGATCT
>CAYXFF010000052.1:0-11480 GCA_964464185.1 uncultured Syntrophaceae bacterium
AATCTGAAGCTCATCATCGTGGATGAGGAACATGACGGGTCCTACAAACAGGACGAGCGGATGCGGTATAATGCGAGAGACCTCGCGGTTGTCAAGGCAAGGTTTCATGGCGCCGCCGTCGTCCTGGGTTCGGCGACGCCGGGCATGCAGACCTTTTTCAATGCCGGGAATAAAAAGTATCGCTATCTCACCCTTCCCGATCGTGCCGGAGAGAGACCGCTTCCGGAAGTGGAGATTCTGGATATGCGGTCGCTGCGGGATGACAGGGGAAAGCCCGGCATTCTCTCACCGCCCCTGCGGGCTGCCATCGGAGAAACCCTGGAAGCCGGCAGGCAGACCCTGCTCTTTCTGAACAGAAGGGGCTTTCACACCTTTGTTTTTTGTGCGGACTGCGGTCATGTCCTGAGGTGCCTGAACTGCTCCGTTTCCATGACCTATCACGCCGGTGAAAACATCCTGAAATGCCATTACTGTGACTTCGCCGTCAAGGCCCCGCCGATCTGCCCGGCCTGCCGCGGAAGCAGGGTCCGCAGTTTCGGAATGGGAACGGAGAGACTGGAAGAGGAGATTTCGCGCGCCTTTCCCGGCGCCAGGGTGAGAAGGATGGACAGCGACAGCACGGCGAGAAAAGGTGTCCAGGAAAAGATTCTCCAGGCCTTCGACAAGGGGGAGATCGACATACTCGTGGGGACCCAGATGATCACCAAGGGGCATGACTATCCCGGTGTGCTCCTCGTGGGTGTGGTCATGGCGGACGCGTCTCTCAACATTCCCGATTTCAGGGCCTCGGAGTGCACCTTTCAGCACCTGACTCAGGTCGCGGGCAGGGGAGGCCGCGGCGATGATCCCGGACGCGTGATCATTCAGACCCTGAACCCGGAGCACTACGCGATCCGGCTGGCCAGGAATCATGATTATCTGACGTTTTATGAAGAGGAAATCGCCCTGCGCCGGACCCTCGGGTATCCCCCTTATTCCCGGATGGTCAAATTGAACATCTCAAGTACGAAGAGAGAGCGGGTTGAGGAAGGTGCAAAAATAATCGGTGAGATGGCAAAGACAATATCCGGAGCTCTTGCGGGCAGGGAAAAGGTGGATGTCATGGGGCCCGCCGAAGCCCCCATCGCGAAACTGAAGGGGCGATACCGGTGGCAGCTCCTGTTGAAGGGAAAGAACGTCGGATCGCTGCACAGAGTGGTCAAAGACATCCTGGCGCAGAACAGGGAGAAGGGCCTGGAGATTCGGGTCGACGTGGATCCCCTGAACTTCATGTGAATATCGTGTCTCCAGGTAAGATTCAGATAAGGAGAATACAGAAATGGTTGATGAAAAGCCGGGAATCCTCTTCATGGGAACGCCCGAGTTTGCCGTTCCGACTCTGGAAGGGCTGATCCGAGAAGGTTATGCTGTCATAGCCGTGGTCACCCAGCCGGACCGGCCGCGGGGGAGAGGGCGGAAGAGCGAGGCGCCTCCGGTGAAAACAGCCGCGGAGAAATACGGCATTCCCGTTCTTCAGCCCGAGAAGGTCAGGGATGAGGAGTTTCTTCGGGTCTTTCGGGAACTCGCTCCGGAGCTTGTGGTTCTGGTCGCTTTCGGACAGATTCTTCCGGCAGAGATCATTGATTTTCCGGCGATGGGCTGCATCAATGTTCACCCGTCGCTCCTGCCCTGTTACCGCGGAGCGGCCCCCATCAACTGGGCCCTCATCCGGGGAGAAGTCAAAACAGGCGTCACCATTATCCGCATGGATGCGGGTGTGGATTCAGGCGATATCCTTCTTCAGGAGGAAACGCCGATTGATCCGGAAGACAATTTCGACAGCCTCCACGACCGGCTGGCGGAGCAGGGGGCAAGGCTCCTTCTGGAAGCAGTGGAGGGACTCATGACGGGAACGGTTAAAAGAAAAAAACAGGATCATTCCCTTGCCACCAGCGCCCCGCGGCTCGGAAAAGAGGACGGTCGTCTGAACTGGAATGCCGGTTTCATTGAGATCCTGAACCGCATCCGGGGCCTGTCGTCTTCCCCCGGTGCTTACACGTTTGTGAGGGGAAAGCAGCTGAAGATTTTTACGGCGGGAGGCGAAAAGTCGATTGTGTCAGCAGTACCCGGGAGCATCGGGCAGGAAACAGAAATGGGTCTGCCCGTGGCGGCCGGAAACGGTTACGTCTATCTGAAAGAGGTCCAGCTCGAGGGAAAGAAACGGATGTCCGTCAGGGATTTTCTGAGAGGCTTCAGGATATCGCCGGGCGAAATCCTCCAGTGAGAATTTCATGACAGGGCTCAGGAAAGACAATCCCCGAAGAATAGCCGTGCAGATCCTGAACCGGGTCGATGAGAAGGGCGCCTTCGCGGAACCTTTGCTCGATGACGCCCTCTCCCGGGAAAGTTTCACCCAAAGTCACGACAGAAAACTTCTCACCCAGCTTGTCTATGGGACCCTCCGCATGCGAGGAAGGCTCGACTGGATCATCGGGCGGATTTACAAGGGCGATGAGAAACACATGGATACCGCCCTCCTGAATATTCTCAGGATCGGTCTTTACCAGATATTTTTTACCGACAGGATCCCGGACTTTGCCGTGGTGGACGAAGCCGTGGAGATCACAAAGGAAATGCACTCCAGAGGGGCCGGGCTGGTCAACGCGGTCCTGAGAACGGCGATCAGAGAGAAACCAAATATCAATTATCCGGAGCTGGAAAAAGATCCGGCGCACCATGTGTCCATCGTCTATTCTCACCCCCGGTGGCTGGCGGATAAGTGGATAGGCATGCTGGGTATCGATGAGACCCTCAGGCTGTGCAGGGCCAATAACGAGACACCGCCGCTGACCATCCGGGCGAACCGTTTAAAGACGACGCGGGATAAACTTGGGAGAGAACTCATCGAAGAAGGATATGAGGTTCAATCGACCGCCTTTTCTCCCGATGGTCTCACCGTTCAGATTCCAGGGCCGGTGAGAGGACTCCGCCATTTCAGAGAGGGGTATTTTCAGATCCAGGATGAAGCGTCTCAGATGGTTGCTTATCTCTTGGATCCCATGCACGGGGAACGGATCCTGGACATCTGTTCGGGGGCGGGTATCAAGACGACTCATCTTGCTGAGCGGATGGGAAATCAGGGAAGCATCGTTGCCGTGGACATTCTCAGGGGGAAATTGACCGCTCTGAAAGGCCTGGCCGGGAGGCTGGGTGTAAGCATCATTAAGACATTAGAGGGAGATGCCCGGTTGGATCAGGGCGATGATTTCAGGGAATCCTTCGATCGGGTCCTCGTGGATGCGCCGTGCTCAGGACTTGGCACATTGAGGAGGAATCCGGAAATCAAATGGCGGCTGACGCCGCTGGGTATGACAGCGTTTCCCCCTCTTCAGAAAGAGATTCTGGGCCGGTCCGCCCGCTATCTCAAGAGAGGGGGGATCCTTGTCTACAGCACATGCACCATTGCTGAAGAGGAGAATGAAGAGGTCGTCCGCTCCTTTCTCGCTGACAATAGAGATTTCAAGCAGATTCGTCTCCCGGCTTTCATCGATGCGCGCTTGATCAGCGATAAGGGATTTTTCCAAACGTTCCCCCATCGGCAGGGAACCGACGGTTTCTTCGGCGCGGTTTTGATGAAGTCATGAAGGCCCGGCACAGGCAAAAACATTGACTTCCTCTTCTCAATAATGATAAAAGCGCCACTGCTTCAGCGCATGATCGTAAAGCGTAAGGTCTGAAAGGGATGAAGGTATTTGGTATCGTTGATTGTGAAACGGATTGGGTAACTCTGAAATCAAGACTCCGGACTCTAAACTGGGTACTTCTATGTTTCTAAAGCAAATGCAGGTCGGCCACATGGCCATTTTCGCCTACATCGTGGGTGATGAGGCGAGCGGAGAGGCGCTGGTCATTGACCCGGCAGCGAATGTGGACGGCCTCATCTCCGAGGCGCAGAAAAAAGGTTTCACCATCAAGTACATCGTCAATACACACGGTCACGTGGATCATATCTCCGGCAACCAGGACATGAAAAAGAAAACAGGAGCACAGATCATCATCCATGAGGCGGACGCCGACATGCTGGTTTCCACGCCTTCCATGGTTCTCAGGATGTTCGGGGCCAAACCCTCCCCGCCTGCAGACATCACTGTGAAAGAGGGGGACACGATCAGCGTGGGGAAGGTGAGTCTCAAAGTCATTCACACGCCGGGCCATACCCCTGGCGGGATGTCCCTTTACATGGACGGTTATGTGTTCACGGGGGACACCCTTTTTGTGGGCGGTGTCGGAAGGACCGATCTTCCCGGAGGGTCCTGGTCCGTCATGTCCAGTTCAATCCGGGAGAAGCTGCTCTCCCTTCCCGATGACACGGTCGTGCTGCCGGGACACAATTATGGTCCTTCTCCCACGTCCACCATCGCACGGGAGAGAAAAGCAAACATGTTTCTGCGATAGGGTTGCCTAAGAGAGGTCAGGTATGGAAAAAGGATTGGCGAGGACGGATTTTACGGGGCTGAAATTGTTCAGCAGGGGGAAGGTCAGGGATACCTATGAGACGGATGGCGGCCTCATCATGGTTGCCACAGATCGAATTTCAGCCTTTGACGTGATCATGCCGAATCCCATTCCCGGCAAGGGGAAAATCCTGACCCGCATGTCCGCCTTCTGGTTCAAAGAGATGGAGAGCATCATCGAAAATCACCTGCTGACCACGGACGTACGTCAGTTTCCGGAGGTCTGTCAGCCTTACGCGGAGGTGTTGGAGGGACGGAGCATGCTGGTGAAAAAGGCCTCCCCGCTTCCCGTTGAGTGTATTGTCAGGGGTTACCTGAGCGGTTCAGGATGGAAAGATTACTGCGAGACAGGAGCGGTTTCGGGCATAAGATTGCCTGAAGGCCTGAAGGAATCGGCAAGGCTTCCCGAACCCTTTTTTACTCCTTCCACGAAGGCCCAGGACGGCGCTCATGATCTCTCCATCACGAAAAAAGAAATGGAAAATATGATCGGCCGATCGCTGACGGAGAAGATTATTCAGGTGAGTCTTCAGATTTACCGGAAGGCCTCGGCCATGGCCGATGAACGCGGGATCATCATCGCTGATACCAAAATGGAATTCGGCCTTGCTCCTGGAGATCGTCTGATTCTGATCGATGAGGTTTTGACGCCCGATTCTTCGAGGTTCTGGCCGAGGGCGGATTACGAGGAAGGACGGCCGCAGAAAAGTTTTGACAAGCAGTTTCTCAGGGATTATCTGATCTCCATCAAGTGGAATCAAAAGCCGCCCGCACCGGAGCTTCCCCTTCATATTGTTGAAAAAACGATAGAAAAATATAAAGAAGCCCTGAACTGTCTCGTCAAATAAACCCCAGTGACTTGACAAAAAAAGTCGGTTATTAATTATTGAGAGATAAGAGGCACAAGAAAGGCTCGCGGGTTCAATGGCAAAGAGGGACTATTATACAATTCTGGGCGTTGAGAAAAACGCCGAGGAAGAAGACATAAAGAGAAGCTACCGCAGGCTGGCCATGCGGTACCATCCCGATAAGAACCCGGGAGACAAGAACGCCGAGGAAAAGTTCAAAGAGGCGTCGGAGGCCTATGAAGTCCTCAGGGATTCGGAAAAACGCGAGATTTATGACCGCTACGGTCATGAAGGGCTGAGCGGGGCCGGATACCGTGGCTTCTCCGGATTTGAGGACATTTTTGCAAGTTTCGGCGACATCTTTGAGGATGTTTTCGGGTTCACCGGCGGAACGAGGAGAACGAGGACAGCGGCCCGTCCGGGTGCCGACCTTCGCTACGACCTCAAGATCTCCTTCATGGAAGCCGTCAACGGCATCGAGAAAGATATCACGATAGAAAAGCATGAGAACTGCAAGACCTGCGGCGGCAACGGCTCCGCCCCTGGCACGGCGCCCGAGACCTGTCCCCGCTGCCGCGGCATGGGACAGGTCAGCCAGTCCAGCGGATTTTTTAGCATCAGCACCACCTGCCCGGACTGCCGGGGTGAAGGCAGCCGCATCAAGAATCCCTGCCGGTCCTGTCTCGGATCCGGAAGGGCGCGAACGAGCAAACAGACGCACATCAAGATACCGGCCGGTGTTGATTCGGGTTCAAGGCTCAGACTCAGGGGTGAGGGGGAAGAAGGAAAATTCGGCGGGCAACGGGGCGATCTTTATGTTTTTATTCATGTGGAGCCCCATGAATACTTTCAAAGAGACGGTTCGGACATTTATTGCCAGATTCCCGTTTCAATGACCCAGGCAGCCCTGGGGGCAATCCTTGAAATCCCAACGCTTCAGGGTGAAGAAAAATTGAAGATTCCGAAAGGGACGCAGAGCGGGAAAATTTTCCGCCTGAAAGGAAAGGGCATTCCGCATCTGAGAGGTTACGGAAGAGGAGACCAGATTGTCCAGCTTGTCGTGAAGATTCCCACCCATTTGAACAAGAAACAGGAAGAACTCCTCAAAGAATTTGCGAAAGCGGGGGGAGAACAACTCTCCTGAACACGCCCTCCACAGGCACATCGAGCCGCCGGTCCCCACTTGTTACTCTTGTCTGCACACCGAATTCTTTGAAACCCGCTGTTCAATGATATAAAAAAAGGCGGCATTTCTCTTGATATGTCGCGGGTTATATGATAGGGGAAAACGGCTTTACCGTGACCTATGGAGCTTCGTTTATGTAGAGGCTCTTAAATATATTGAGAGAGGGAGGTTCGTGATGTTTTATCCAGAAAAATGTGATTTTTGCGGTGAGTGTCTCGTTTTTTGCCCTTATGTGGAATATGACAAAGAACGCGCAGAAAAGGAAATGCGTGAACTCGTTGCCGGTGGATGTCCGCCCATAGTGGGATCCTGCGTGACATGCGCGGCCTGCAACCAGGTGTGCCCCACGAAGGCCAATCCCTTTGATTTGATTAACGATCGCCAGGAGGAGACAGGAGCGCTAGGAATTCCCGCTGCGTCCTTCGAAAGCTTTGCGAAATTATCGGGTCTTCCCACTGTGATCAAACAGGGGGAACCGGGAAAACCGGTGATGAACCTCTGTATTGTCGGCGACATGGTGCGGGAGCAGTTGAACAGTCCCCTGTTCAAGGGGTTGACGACGGTGGAGGGAGCCGACTATTTTTGTACCGTCGGCTATGTTCATCTCGGCAAGCCAAGCCCAGTGAAGAAGGAAGCGGAAAGATTTATTGAAAAGCTGTCGGCCCTTGGCGTTGAAGAGATCGTCTGTTTTCATGACGACTGTTACGCGCTTCTGACGACGCTGGCGGATGAGTTCGGGATCAAGGTGCCCTTCCGTCCCGTTCATCTCTTCGAGTATCTCTATCGCGTTCTCTCCGCCCAGAAAGAAAACCTGCGCAAAGTACCGGTGAAGGTGGCCTACCAGGCCCCCTGCGCCTCGCGCTATACGGCGGAAAAGGACGCCTATCTCGATAAACTTTTCGACCTGCTCGGTTTTGAGCGGGTTCCGCGTAATTACGACCGCCTGAACGGATTGTGCTGCGGAGCACCCCTGATGGCGAAAGACAAGGACAGGGCGGCGGTGGTCAAGGGCTGGAATATCAATGACGCAAAAGAACACAAGGCGGAGGCCATGGTCTTCCTCTGTCCCATGTGCTTCTTGAATCTCCGGAAACTCTGCCGAGATGCAGGGATGGAAGCGCTTTTCATCACTGAGCTCTGTCAGAGAGCCCTTCCTGCATAGCAAGAATGGAGAAGGAAAAAAGGCGCGGACTGTATCCGCGCCTTTTTTTTACTTTTCGCTTTTCACGGCGATCTTCTATTCTGCGGCCATCGCCCGTAATAATCGAAAATTCGAATGTCAAGAGGGGTCGAAGGAGCAACCATCATTTGACTTGCGGCGTTGATATGAATTAGTGTAAGCGTCCTTTGAACGCATCATCGTGTAAAATCCGGATGTGGGAACAGGGCTGAGGAGTCAAAGCGTGACTGCAGAGATACCTGCCGCGGAACATGGCATCAAAGAGAAGGTGATCCATGCCTGGTGCATGTATGACTGGGCGAATTCGGGTTTTGCCACGACCGTGATGGCGGCTGTTCTTCCCGTTTATTACGGAGCCGTGGCGGCTAAAAATCTGCCGCCTGCCGTGGCGACGGCCTACTGGGGCTACACCAATACCATCGGGATGCTCATCGTGGCCTTCGTGGCTCCCGTGCTGGGCGCCGTCGCAGACCATTCCGGTTCCCGGAAAAGGTTCCTTGCGGTCTTTGCTCTCTTCGGCATCTTTTTCACCGCCTCAATGGTCCTGATCGGCGCCGGAGACTGGAAGCTTGCTTCGGCGCTTTACATCCTTGCCCTGTTCGGCTGGTCAAGCGCCAATATCTTTTATGATTCCCTGCTTCCCCATATTGCAGGACACGACCAGATCGACCGGGTTTCGAGCCGCGGCTATGCATTGGGGTATCTGGGCGGCGGGATCCTGCTGGTCCTGAATCTGCTGATGATCAAGCCGGAACTGGCAGGTCTCGCGGCATTCCCCGGGATTCCCGATTCCCAGTGGGGCGTCCGCCTCTCCTTTGTCAGCGTCGCCCTTTGGTGGGGCCTCTTTTCCATTCCGCTTTTTCTTCATGTGCAAGAGCCGCCAGCCGTGACGGGGGTGGGGGAAAGCACCCATCCGCTGGCGGCCGGCTTTCAGCGGCTCAGGCAGACCCTGAAAGAAATCCGTCGCCA
Organism: uncultured Syntrophaceae bacterium; assembly: GCA_964464185.1. Lineage (GTDB taxonomy): Bacteria > Desulfobacterota > Syntrophia > Syntrophales > UBA4778 > UBA4054. The sequence continues at coordinate 8,677 of CAYXFF010000052.1, forward strand.
TGGCGAACTCTTCAAGTTCCTCATCGCCTTCTGGCTGTACAATGACGGCATCACGTCCATTATTGTCATGGCGGCCATCTTCGGACAGGAGATCGGCATAGGCAGCGAACATCTTCTTGGGGCCATTCTCATGGTGCAGTTTGTTGGCATTCCCTTTACCCTTTTTTTCGGCCGACTTGCCGATCACCTCGGGACTCGAAGGACGATATATGTGAGCCTCGTCATTTACAGTCTGATTGCCATGGGGGGATATTTCATTCAAACGGCCATTCACTTCTGGGCGCTGGCGTTCATGGTGGCCATGGTGCAGGGCGGGAGTCAAGCACTGAGCCGATCCCTCTTCGGCCGGATGGCACCGAAGGCGAAGACAGCCGAATTCTTCGGTTTCTATGATGTGAGTTCAAAATTTGCGAGTGTTATCGGCCCGTCGCTTTTCGCGACTGTGGGTGTGATGACGGGTTCCAGCCGCAACGGGATCCTCGCCCTCCTCATCCTCTTTGTCGCCGGGGGATTCGCCCTCTCGCGGGTGGATGTGCAGAGAGGGATCGCCATGGCGGCAGAAAAATAAAGGAGTGAGAACATGAAGAAAATTTTGATGGCCCTTTGCATGATGTTCGTTTTCTCGTTCGGCGCTTATGCGGGCGATGATGCCTTCAACCGGGCCGATACAAACAAAGACGGCAAAATCGACCGGCAGGAATTCGATCAGGCCGTAGAGAAGAAATTCAAGACCTATGACCTCAACAATGACGGTGTCCTCGACATGTCGGAGATCCGCGATGTCCAGAAAGATCATAAGGACACGGATGTCGTCAAGGAATTCGAATCGATGGATGCCAACAAGGACGGTAAGGTGGACCTGGAGGAGTTCAAGGCCTCGGCGCATGAAAGGTTCAAGGAATATGACCGCAACAACGACGGATACATGGACAGGCCCGAGGTCGATTACCGGACGAACTACCAGGATCCCGGCAGCATCATGAAGCCTTTTGGGGGTTTCTATTTTTAATCGAAAAGGGGCGTTTCGTGGAAAGAGACTTTACGGTTTTTATCGCGTCCGGACGAAAGGCCTGATCCTGATTACCAAATCTTTATCTTGTCCTTTAATATCTGCAGCATATCCTGTTTCTTTTTCTGCTGCTCCACCATATTTTTCTGCTGTTCCTCCATGCGTTCCATCGCTTGTTTTCTGTCCGCGTTTTTGTCCGCAGCACCTTTCATCTTTTGAACGAGAGCGACCCGTCTGTTCTTCGCGCGGCCTTCTTCGTTCATATTGGTCGCAATCGGGGCCAGCGGGCCTGCGCCTTGGGGCGAGAGCCGATCTCCTGCTACGTGATGGTTTTTAATAAGTTCCTCGGCTATTGCCTCGGCGCGGGCTTTTGAGAGCGCCATATTGGCTTCAAAATCCCCTGTGTCATCGGTGTGGCCTACGACATAAATGCTAAGGCTTGAATCCATTTTAAGGAGCTCCGCTATCCGGGCTTGACCCGAAATCCAGTCTGTTTCCACAGAAGCCGCCTGACCACTATTCCAATTAAGTTTTAAGTATGACCCGGAATCCTGTCAGTCATTCAGGATATGCTTGACCCGGCCGACGACACCGCTTTGCAGGCGCACTTTGATGCCGTGAGGATGCATGCCTGATTTTGTGAGAATATCCTGAACGATGCCTTCGGTCAATTTGCCCGAACGCTGATCCTGTTTTTGGACAACCCTTACATGCGCCCCCACTTTAATATCCGTGCGAGTATTGCCGTTCATGCCTGTATCCTGAGACGTCTGTTATCTCAATAGGGTGAGGGTGTATATGTTTTTCTCAATCCGCTGCCAGGACGGAAAGTTTCTTTCCCTTCGGCAACTTCTTGATTTTCATCTCAAGGCGCAGCGCATCTCCTTTAGACATTGGGCTGCTTTTCATTAATAACTTCAGCGGCAATCTTGCCCGGGTGTACTTGGATGCCGTCCCTTGATGATGTGTCATCAACCTCTTCTCGATATTGTTCGTAGAGCCAGTGTATAATGTATTATCACGGCAACGCAAAATATATACGACCCAGGATTTATTCAACGGCGTCACTTTTGGCATCAGCGGTCAGGGGGTGAATCCAGGTTCAAAGTGCATCAGATAGAGCATGTCGGCACATGCTGCAACGGAATCAGTCTTTTGAGAGTTTAAGAGAACAACTTAAGTTTTAAGTCTGACCCGGAATCTTTCTTAAAACCTTCGATTGTGCCTGTCTATGCAAAGGTAAAATTAAATCCGTCCCCGTTTTTTATTCAGAACGATGAATCGACTGCCGGCGATAAGTCGACATCCGGCTGATGAAATCACATTCTTTTTTGAAAAGGTGTTTATTGATGTGTATGGTATCTGAGAATTCAAGGTTAAGGTCGGATTTGCTTTTGTATGCCGGCCAATCAGCAAGACCCTGCCCGTTGGGATTGCCCGTTTTGGCAAAATTCACCCAGTAATCCATCATTTTCTTGGAAAGCCCCATGTCTGTGTCATCATAGCCGTCAGCTTTATTCATATTTCCGAAAACATATGCCAGCTCTACGCCGTGATACACTCCCAGTTTGCGCGCCATCGCCGTGTCGGGCAGACGGGTGAACTGGTACAAATATGCCCTGGATTTCTTACGTTCCATGGATTGAGCTACAAGCCTTGCCGGTTGCGCGTTTGCTGCCACCGTCAAGAAATGGTCTATGGCCCGGGCAACATCTTTTGATTTATGCGCAGGAAACATCTCAAATGCTTTACCGGAATTTTCAGCAAACCTGGCTTTCAGGAAAGATTTATATTT
>CAYXFF010000053.1:0-11321 GCA_964464185.1 uncultured Syntrophaceae bacterium
ATGGCAATGGCCGCAAATATCGACTCGAAAGAAATATTCAATTTTAAATAATGTAGGGGGGCATGGGGAGCACGTTATTCACAAGATCCGTCAATTCCGGTTGCTATTGTTTTTTTTATTCTCTTATTCATAAATTGACTCTCACGCAATTTACAAGAGAAAGAATAAATGATGTGCCAAGGTCCCAATTTTGGCGGTGTTCTGATAAATTCTCACACAGAGTCTCACACAGAATTTATCATTTTCACTTATGTCCTTTCCTTTTTGGGAAGTTAGTCCAATAAACCATAGCCGCTATCCGAACAGACCCATTCCCTGCTTCTGCTGCCTACAATAAAAAAGGGCGGCATAGCCGCCCTTCGATTGATACTGATGATTACCCTTAGCTTTCCAGTTTCTTCACCATAAGCAGGATGTCATGACCTGTCATGGCATTCCGGAAGCTGCTTAATTTCTCGAAGGATCGCCCTGAGAAGAGGCTGATGCTCCTTTCGTTGTCTGATCGCACAGTGCAGCAGACCAAAGGAGTTTTCACTTTTCTGAGGGCTTCTTCCAGGAGAAACTTGCCGATACCGCACTCTCTATCTTCTTTCTTCACAAACAAATGTTTTATCTCGGTCATGTACCATCCGCGCTCCACCAAAGAGACGCAGCCCACTATCCAGCCGTCTTTTACTGCGACGTAATAGCGACCTTCAAAGCAGGCAGGAGGATTGTATCCCTCAATGATCTCCCTGATCTTGCAGAGAGTGGCTTCTTTGATCACTTTTCTGAATTCAAGTTTCATCTTCCGTTCCTCCTTCTAACTGTTCGTTACCTTCTTCGTCGAGTTCGCCAGAGTGTCTTCCGTTTTGGAAGAGATCCCTTTGCCAATACCGGTTTCTCCGGCATTCAGGAGACCTGCCGCGAAGATCCGAATCTGAGTCGTCATCGAAATGATGATATCCGACAAATCTCCTCGTGTGCTTCAGATCGCGAACCGGCTCCACCTCAAACTCACCGTCATCGGCAACCCTGTATAACCGGTAGGGTCTTGCATCGAACTTGGAAACCTTCTTAAGGTCGCCCAGGGCGCCCCGGAGGATGTTCCAGGCGGCCGCGAAGATCTCCGGTGTCGAGCAGAACCACCGGCCGAGGCCCAGCTTCCTCGCGTCGATGATCGTGAGTGGCCTGTCCGGGGATCTCCAGAGATAGACCGCCTTTTCATCGCCGTTCAAGTAAGCGAAGGCGAAGTCCGCCTTCGGGGAGATGAAATTCGTGACCTCCTCGATGGCGTCTACGACCCCGTGCCCCTGGGACTGGACCTTACCCATCGCCTTCAAAACGACGGCCGAATCCACGTCGTGGTTCTGGACGCCGTACTCTCTGGCGATCTCTTCCTTATCGCCGACAATGCCGTTGTGGACGCCGAAGTTCCATTTCTTCACGCCAACTTTGACAGCGAAGGGATGGGCGTTCCGGTCGTTCACGGCTCCCGCCGTCGCGAAACGGTTGTGCCCGAGGGCGTTTCCGTACTTCCTATTGAATAGGAATGCGCAATATCCTCTGGCGACAAAAGCCTTCCCTCTCACAGCCTTCTTGGACATGAAGAAGTTGTCTCTTGAAGTCTGGATGACGATTCCCGTGGAATGGGTTCCTCTGACCTCGTCAGCGATGCAGAGCGCCTGCAGGAGGACGGAGGTCTTCCACGAAGAATGTCCCGTGAATCCGAATATTCCGCACATGGCTCACCTCCTCGCTTCGCCGGATGCCTGCCTCATGGCGGTCAGGAACCGGGCGATGTTGACGGTATGGAGGCAGTGCCTGTGCGTCCGGAATCCCCTGCAGGTGCAGGTGAGGGTATCATCCGGATGGAGTTCCACGACGTGGATCAATTGACTCCTGCGGCTTCGCACTTCCCAGAGGCTGCTCTCCACCCCGTGGACGAGCTCGCTGTCTGAAAGCGACGCCGAGGGAACCCGGCTCGCCAGGTTCAGGACCGCATTCGCCGGAAGACCCGGGTCGCCCGTCGTCACGGGTGCTCTTCTGCCCTGGCGATAAAGTCTCAGGGCGCCTTCGTACCTCATCTCCTCCTCGATCCCTTCGAGATCGATCTCCTGAACCGCCCAGGTGTGAGACGGATTGGCCTCCGCGTCCCTCGCCCAGTATTGATACCTTGCAATCAGGTATTCCCGGGCCTCCCTGAGGAGGGAGGTCGCGGTGCGGTCGAGGCCCACGGCATCCAGGACCCCCTCGATCGAGAGATCGTCCAGGACATCGTGAGTAAGCCCTCTCTTGACGGAGTTCGTCAGCTTGAGGAGAAAGACGATCCAGGGGATGATCTTCTTCGCTTCATAGGTGCCGTTATGGATCCTGAACTCGACAGTGTGGTAGAGTCCATACGACGAGAGATTCAGACTGTGATAACGGTCGAGGTGGGTTGCGCCGTAGGCCGCGAGCTGCTTGAGATACTCACGGTCCACGGCTCTGCAGTAATGGTTGTTCCTCCTGGAAGGGGAAACGAGACCCCAGACCACCTTCTGTTCGATTTTTGCCCATACCTTTGCCAGTTCCAGCATGTTATGCCGGTCCCAGTTATAGGCGTCAATGTGGACATGGGTCCCGCAGGAGGCGTTCACGCCTGCCCCGGCTTCCTTCCAGGCATCGAGGGCTTTCCTGAGCAACTGAAACCCGAACGCCCCGAAGAGTTTCGGTGTGACGAGTTCCAGCGGCGAATAGCCCTCCAGTCCGCGGACGGAGCCGTCGGGAACGATTTTCCATTCATTCATGAGCGTATGGGTGTAACCGAGATTCACAGTCGAGATACCCGTGCGGCTCAAGCCCTGCGCGAGACCCTCGATGCCGTGGGAACTCCGGACGAACCCCTCGAACTCCACCCCGAAGGAGTAGATGGGTAGAAGACTCACGTTCCCGTGCTCCTTCAGAAGCGCCTCGTACTCCCGGTATTCCACGCCCTGCTTGTTGAGCATGTCGCGGAAGATGAAGTACGCCTGGGCGTCGGTGAGGTGCTCGGAACAGTCGACCCCCAGCCTCTTCATGGCGATCAGCTGCCAGTCCGTGGGCTTTGCCGGGTCCTTCAGGGCTTCGATTGGATTTTGACGGAGATACTCTCCGATGTGCTTGCAGGTCGCAAATCCATTTCCGTTCTGGATATCCTTCTGGCGAAGGAAGGAAAGGCAGTTGCAAGAATAGCTGCCGTCGGAGTTGCAGTAGATATTGTACTTGCCGTTGTAGTTGGCCGATGTAACACTCTGGACAATCTCCCGGGCGGGACGGTTGTCTTCATGTCTCAACCGCTTCCGGTCCAGGTTGATGGCCCCGCAGGAGGGGCACTCGATCGTCTCCCTTCCGAGGATCAATCCGCATCCGTGGCAATTCCTCTCCGGGAGGGGTCGATTTGTCGCTTCATCTCCAGCAGGAATTATCGCTGGATCACATCCCGATGCTTCCGCATGTTGTCTCAAGTCTTGCATGTCTTCCTCCTCTTGAGGGCATACAGCACTCCGGAGGAAGAGGATTTCCCTCGACCGCTCCGAGACTGTATGCCCTAAGTGTTTTCGTTAGGGTTCATCCCAGCGTGGCCGGGGACTTACGATTATTCAGATTTTTCTCTCTACACGACGAGAACCATGTCGCCGGCGGGAGCCGTGTCCGCGACCGGGTAGATGGCGTTGGCGAAGTTCTTCCTCTCGCCCATCGAGTAGTAGAGATTGACCTTCATGCCCTTCTTCAGCTCGCCGGCGTCGTTCCTGGTCCTGGCGGTGATTTCGTACCACGTGTCCTTGACCCGGATGGCCGTGCCGTCCTTCTTGACGGCGCTGATGAAGACCTTGAAAAGCTTGCCCTTCGTGAAGCCGCCTCCGGTGGAAAATTCACCGGCGGTACCTTCCTCACGGCCGAACATGTCCTCTGCGTTGAGACCAAACCCGTTTTCCATCTCGTTTGCCGTTCTTTCTTCTTTCATCTTTCATTCTCCTTTCTTGATTTTTTGTTGGTTGATTTTCTACTTCTTGTAGCAGTTGACGCCAACGAAGATCCCCGGTTTCCCCTCCACGGGCTTGTTCCCCTCGGTGGAGGCGATGATCCGGGTCTTGCCGGTCCTGCTCGCCCCGAAATCCTCCGCCAGGTTGATCCTGACCGTCAGGATGTCCCCCTCGACTTTCATCTCGATGTTCTTCATCTTCGTTCTCCTTTTCTTTGTTGTTGGATTTAATGGTCCTGTTCTTTGCGATTCCTGCCGCTTTCATAAACTTTGCTGTTCTTTGATGTTTCTCATCCACCGATCGGCGAATACGGCCAGATCGGCCTGAACCTTCGGATCATACCGTTCGATCTTGCCGCCGGTCCCGTAGACGACCGCTTCCTGCTCGCAGGGTATCCCGCCGTCCTGGCGGAAGTAGACGGGATAGTAGTCGTCCCCGATCTTCATGAATTCCATGTCGGGATCCCGCATGAGATCGCCGTTCTGCTTGAAGTAATGGGCCACGCTGTAGAGTGCACCCTGTTCCGTCAGGTAAAGCTTCTCGACGTGGACCGCCATGTAGGCGCCCTTTGCGTTATCGATGACGCGATGCCCTCCGGCTTCAAGCTCTCTTGTCAGGAGATCCATGACCTCCCGCGCCTTTCCGCTCAACGCTTTCATCTCCTTTCCTCCTTTCTCACGTGTTTTTTCATGTCGCTTTTGCGTGTGCGTCCTTCGACAGACAAAAAAGGCCTGGCGTTCACTGAACGACAAGCCTCTCTTTTGCACCCTGCGCTGATCTTGAAACCCATAAACTGTCAGATAAGCCTTTTCACCTCCTTCCGTAGTTCATGAATAAAAAAAGGATCGGCGCCTATAAGAAGACAGACCAATCCCTTTAGACTGCTTGACCTTTTAAATGTTCGATGACTTACGTGACGTCCCGCCGTGCCCGGCAGTCTGAAACATCCGGCTGATTACGGATGAGTTCGGCCCCGAAAGGGGGTTCTCCCGGTAAGGAGATCAATAAAATCGTGTATCGATGCCTTGAGTATGCTCAAGGAGATTTACTTTTTCCGGTCTTTTTCTCTCCGGCGTCGCTTTCATCCGCCTGGTTTTCCATGCCCCGGGGCGGACGGTAGGGAACGCCTGCCTTCTCGCAGATCTTGGCGGCGCTTTGGTTCAACGCTTCGACCGCCTTCTGGTATTCTTCGAGAAGGGGGAGGACATCCGCGGTCGTGAACCGGATGAGAAGTCCGTTTCTCAGGATACTGATCCCCTTGTCGGCGCTCCTCACGATGTCGAGGATCCGGTGGGTGTCGGAAGTTCTCGTGATGATGACCCTTGTATCCCGCTCCCTTGCCAGAGAGACCTTTCTTTCGATCCGGTCGTTCAACCTGTTTTGCTCTTCCATGAGTTCATTCCTCCTTGAGAGATGTCTTTCGTTCCTTGTATAAAGTGATCCCGATGCTTATCACGGGAACCATGATGAAAATCACGGTTGTCAGCACAATGAACCAGGCCGATATGAGGAGCACCGGCTTGAAATCGACAATCCAACTGTGAACCTGTTCCAGCGTTCCCGGCGCGGCCCACGAGCGGAATATCGAAAGAAACGCCGCGATTCTCCCTTCCGTGAGGACGACCAGGTAAAGGAAGTGGAACAGGATGAAGGCCAGGATCATCTTGAGAACGGCCCCGACGATGGTGCCGCTCACAAAGCTCCGGATCATGACCCGGGTGAAGTTCCCGGCGTAGTACCTTCCCATGCCGCCGGTGAAGACGGCGTAGCCGATGCTGAAGCTGAGTGCGATCAAAAAGACGAAGGCCTTGTCGAAGGCCGACGGATCGGCGTCCCCGAAGACGGGGATCATCTTCTCCATGACCCCAATCGCGAAGGGGGCAAGGAAGGCGCTCACCAGCCCGCTGATGAAGGAGCCCTTGAACCCCGCCTCGAAGTACTCGATCCGGTTCCTGGTAGTGAAGAACCGCTCCGGGATCTCGCTTCCCTTGCGGTCCATGGCGGAGTATTTTTCGATTTCCGAGACGGCGTCTATGATTCCCTTGGGCTTCGATTCGCCTCCGCCGCTCGTGATAACGACCGTAGCGCTCCCTCCCGGCATGAATCTCCCTCCTTTCTACCGCAGCCCCAGGAACTTGAGGATCGTCGCCCCGTAGGTGACCGCCACCGAGAGCACGAAGTAGGCGAGGCCGAGCTGGAAGCGCTGTCTCCTCACCCCGAACCAGAAGCCGAGAAAGAGGAACGAAGCCGCGAAGAGCCTCGCCCAGAAGCCCTGGAGGATGGTCGAGAAGAGCATCTTCCAGAAGGACTGGTAGTCGTTGTGGGAAAAGTATCTGAGCGGATTCATGAGTTCCAGAAAGTCCATAGCGGCGCGCCTCCTTTTTTCACAGGTCTCCTAATATATAATGTCTGCCATGCAGGGAGTTTTGGGAAAAATTCAATCCCACTTCGGGGTGACATCGACGATATCCTTCACCTTGCCGTACTTTTGGGATTCCAGCTCCGAGGTAAGCACCCCGAAAGCTTCAAGATTGAAGGGCACGTACATCGCCTTGGGATGGACCGTCCCGTCCCGCAGTGCGACGACGAACGGCGCACAGAAGTACCCGTCGCGAATGAGACCCCTGGCCACGGCTTTTTGCTCCGTTTTCAACCTCTCCACGATGGAGTAGAGGATGTTCTTCCTCAAGTCCTCGTCGGCGTCGCCGATGAGGACCGAGGGATCGCCGTTCTTCCTCGCGACCGTCTTCGCGATCGACCACATTAAACCGACCTGGACGTAGACGCAGCCGTTCGACATGGAGAAGGCCTCCCACCGTCCTCCGTCGACCTTGTTGATGCGCTCGGCGATCTCGCGAAGGATCGCCTCCCCATCGTACCAGGGGAGATCGATCTCCCGGGGCTTTGTCTTTTTTTTGTCGTCCCTGTTATGTCCATGGGTATGATCCGGGGATTTTACCTGCCCGGTCCCGGCAGCCTGTTTTCGCTCCTCTTTACCCCGGGTTTTCGACTGTTCACTGGTTTTCTCTTCGTTCAGGGAGAAGTTCCGCGCGAGTTCCTTCTTCCGGGCCTCCTGGTCCGCCTCCTTGAGTTTTATCGAGAAGAAATCCACCGGTTTACGGTGATGGTCCCGGATGGCCCTGACGATGTCTTCCCTGTTGGAGAGTTCGGCGAAGCCCGGAATCTTTTCCAGCACGGTGACGCTGATGACGGGGTGGTCCCCCAGGGAGTAGAGCTTCTGCCGGTATCCGGGGATCTTGCCGAGGTCGTGACCGAGGGCGGCGATGACGGCCATGGGCGTCATCGGACCCGGCTCGATAATTCGGAGCATCTCCTCGACCGTATCGATGGCATGCTCGCGCAGGATGACTCGTGCGAGACGGTCGTAAACGCCTCCCTCCAGGCTGGACTCCGCCTCGCCGTAGGTATTTACGACGGAAGGGCAGTCGCCCTCCCTGTCCAGGATCTCCAGAATGCCTTCGACGATCTTCCTCGCCTGAGGAGGGAATCCGGATTTGTCACGGATGTACTTTGCATGGAACGCGTTCAGGGCCGGGTCCTGGAGAGAAACGGGACCTGCACCGCGGTCCTCCACTGATTTTTCCTCCCTTACGTTTTCGACGCGCGCTTCTTCCTCAGCCGTTCTTTGCGTCCAGATGCCCGACAGGCGTTCCAGGGCGAGCTGCTGCTTTTCACTCGGGCCTGGTACCCCGGAACTCTGGGATTTCCGGGACGCGGTGAGACAGACGTGGACGACATAGACGGCGAGACAGCCGGCCGAGAGGATGAAGAGGACCGTGATCATCATGATTCCGCCGCGAGGTCCGGGAACCGGATCTCCAGATAGAGGGGGGAGACGTCGAGGCTCCGGCCCTGGAAGAGGCCGGAATAGGTCATGAGGTAGAATTCCCTCGCCCCGAGTTCGAGGATGTCGGAGGGTTTCAGGATCGTGTCTTCCTCTTCCCGGACGGAGACCCCGCCGTCCACGTTCAGGATCGGGGAATAACGCCGGAACTGGCCGAAGTGCCCCGCCACGTAAGTCGCCGTGTCCGTGTCGGGGACCCTCATGAAGAGCTTGGTGTTCGTGTTGTCGAGGATGGCCTTTCCATAGTCCTTCCCGATCATGGCGTAGAGCTGTGAAACGGACTGGGCGAAGCCGTGGACCCACACGTCGGCGCCGCCGGCCTTGGCGAAGAGGTCCTCGATTCCGTAATAAAGGACGTTCTGGCACTCGTCGATATAGAGGCAGAGCGGTGGGGTCACGCATCTGCCCGACGAGAAGACCCGGCCTACGAAACTCTGGATCATCGAGACGACCACCTTGCCCAGGGTGAAGGCTGCCTTCCGGGTGATGAGAGATCCCAGGTGGACCACCATGATCACGGGCTTTCCCGCCTCCAGCCGGTCGATGAACCGGTTCTCGTCGGCCTTGCCCACTACTTTGCCGATGTTGCCGCTCGTGAGCTCCATCAGGGCGACCCTCAAGGACGAGGAGACCTTGCCGTAGTAATCCTGCGGGGAGTTCAGAATCTTCTGCATGTCCGAGGAGAGCTGCCTCGCCTCCGGGGTGTCCACGCAGTCGATCTGGCCCTTGAGCTTTTCGAGTTCCTCTCTCGACATCTTGTTCTTGACGTCGTTCAGATTGAAGGATTTCGTTTTTCCCGCCCAGGCGGAGAGAAGGATGAACGCCTGGACGATGACCAGGCTGATCTCGTAGGCGACGTTGAAGAAGAACCGCTCCCTGCCCACCTCCACCCCGGAGACGATGTGCCCCACCAGTTCTTCCGGCATGTAGTAATAGGCCAGGGGATCGATGACGGCGCTCAAGTGCGGAAAGATGGGGGTGACGAGGATGAGTTCATGGTCCCGGCCCTCCTCGAAGGCGACCTGCACGATCTTCGAGAAGAGATCGATATCCCCCTTCGGATCGATAACGACGACGCTGTGACCCTTCCGGATGTCCTGCTCGACCATGTTCTCCATGATCCGGGTCTTTCCCACCCTCGTCGTCCCGAAGCACCAGAAGTGTCCTTTCCGCGAGGCATCGGGAATGGCGATTGTCATGGATTTTTTGGGGTTCGAGATCCTGTATCCCGTTCCGAGCACCGTTCGGGGTGATTTACCGGTGCCGGGGTCGGTGCGATTTCTGAAACGTTGCAGGAGATCGATCATCCTTCTCTCACCACGCGGATGTATTCTTTCAGTTCGTCCGAAACGCCCTTAACCGCCTTCAGCGGCAACGGGGCAGGGGAGACGACTTCAGCGTACGCCCCGGCGATCCTTTTTATGCATTTGAGCTTGAAGTTTTTTATCGAGGGGCCTTTATGAAGCTGCTTCATGAGAAGACCTTCGACCAGCCCCCTGGTGTTTCTGCTCAGGGTGATTTCGATGCGGGGGATGCCGTTTTCGAGGATCGGAAGCACTTTCAGGACATAAAACGACAGGACCTCTCCGGGCCGATACGTTCCTCTTTCCCTGGGAGTCTGTCTCCGGAAAGGACAAATGCCTGTGAGAGTGTTTTTCAGGAAACCGTATGGGCCTTCCGCGTATAGCCTGACGAACAGGGGCCCCTGATCGGCGGCCTTCGCCACCATGCCTTCGAGGACACACCCCGAGAGATCCTGGAGAAGATCGTAGTCGCGAAGGATGCGCTTCTTGACCAGGGACACCGTTAGATCTCTTTGTATCCGCCTTATCGCCGGTCGGCCGATCATCGATAGAGGGATGTTCCTGACCTTGAGATCACCGGGAGAGCCCGGGTAGCTATAAAGTTCGACGACGCCGGAGTCGTTCAACAGGGCCTCGACTTCGTAGCCGAAGAGGTTCGTCAGCGAGAGGGAGAGTGATCTCAGGAGTTCCTCCTCCACGATGTTTTCGGGGAGGCCGTAAATATCCGCGAGCTCATGAACGTTTAGCATGGGCCGATTGCCGGAGGGCCTGATATACCTTTCTTGCGTACCTGGCCCGTTTATGTTTCTTGGAAGTGTTATAGGCGCCCACCGCCTCCCAGGTGTAGCCGTGTTTCCGGACGCACCCGGAGAGGATCCAGGCTCCGACCTTCACGTTTGTGCAGGGATCGCCCAGAGAGGACCAGAGATCCCGTCCCAGGACCCGCGCCCAGGATGAATTGATCTGCATGAGACCGTAGTCATACGAGCCGTCTGCGTTGCGGTTCACGGCGTTGGGCTTGAACCCGCTCTCCACCTTGGCGATAGCCCAGAGGATTTGAGGGGAAATGTTATAAAACGAGCCCGCCTCTTCGAAACAGAAGGCGTGAATCTTCCCTGTAGAGAGGAGGAGGAAGAGTAAACAGAGAATGGCCGTCTTTTTCATGGGGATTCCACCTCCGTCGGTTGTGAATGCCTCGTCGGAGAAACCAGGCGATGAAATTTCGAAATTTGAGGCGGGCTGCTGGGTTTATTTGTTTCCTGGTTTGTTGAGAATGCCGTTTTTTAATTTTTTGTTTCTTCGTTTTCCGTTCGGCCGGAAGGTTGTTGTTTTTTATGCTCGGAATCGCCGAATAGGAGGCCGATCTGCCATCCGTAGGTCTCGTTCTTGTCGAGCTTTCCCTGGGCGTCGAATTCCTTTCCGGCCTTCGATTTGAGACCGGTGAAGGCGATCGTCTCACCGTTCAGCAACTGCCTGGCCTGGTCGGGCGTGATGTCTTCATGCCCCAGTCTTTCGAGACTGTTTTTCCAGAACAGGAACTGACATCCCTCCTTGTAGCCCGAGCAGTAGAACGATTTTTTGCCCTCGTAGACGGGTTTTCCGCATTCCGGGCACTTGCCCAGTTCTTCGCGATTTTTTCCCTGCGTGTTTTCCATGAATAGACCTCCTTTGTGTTTGATGATTCGACAGGGTTAGACGAGCTATTCCCCATATCGGTTCTAATATATAATGTTTACGATGCAGGGATTTCGGCGGAAAAAAGGTGATAAATCAGATTGAAATGTGTCTCAGGCAGTGGAATTATCTTTTTTCACGTAATGTGCGGAGATGAAATTCTTACTTGTAATTGAGGTATTTTGCGTATAGAAAATCAGTATTCAATACATGGAGATCTTATGACCAAGGAAGAATTGCTGGAAATCATCAAGAAACTATTAAAGATGAACACGGAGTTGGATTTTCTCTTGCGCCTGGAGAGCGAAGAACTCAAAACGCTTGTAGCCTGCATAAGGGATAGAGTCGGTTACTTGGAGAAATGAGGGAACTTCAGAAAAAATTCGAATCTGGTTTTTGAGAGTATCCGCCATGAAAATCACCCGTCGATGGCTTGCCGACCTCATCTATGATCATCATCCGGATCTTTCAAAAGAGAGGTGCAAGGAAATCGTT
>CAYXFF010000054.1:0-10968 GCA_964464185.1 uncultured Syntrophaceae bacterium
TTGTTCTTAAACACTTTTTCGTCAGGCTGTTCAAAAACGTGCAGATGCAAGGCGCGCAAGACCCGAGGAATGAGGCGTACACACACGTACGTTGAATGACGAGGGGCGTAGCGCAACGCCGCAGATGTGCGTTATTGGACAGCCTGGGCTAGACGCCGATGCGGATATAGAATATACTTCCCTGCCCCGGGATGGATTTGACCCGGATATAACCCCCGTGTTTCTTTATGATGCGCTGACAGAGGGCAAGGCCGAGTCCGATCCCCCTTTCCCTGGTCGTGAAAAAAGGTTTGAAGATGTTCCGCAGCTCCTCTTTTCGAATGCCCCTCCCCGTATCCCGTATCGAGATGCCGATGGCCTCGCCCTTCTCGCTGTCGATCCGGGAGGTCCTGAACATCAGGGTCCCACCCTCCGGCATGGCCTCAATGGCATTGAAGGCGATATTGATGATCACCTGGATCATCTGTTCGGCGTCCACATCGACGAGCGGCAAAGCCGGATTCAGATCCGTTTCGATGACGATCCGTTCCGAAAGGTTGTTGGCCCGGATGACGGAAACCGCCTTCTCAATGACGGGATTGATGTCCTGCGCTTTCAGATTCAGCCTGTAAGGCTTCGCGTAATCGAGGAATTGAGATACCACACCGTTCAGGCGGTCCACTTCCTCAACAATGACATCCAGGAGCTTCCGGCTCTCGTCGCTCTCCACCTCCGACTGAAGATACTGGGCCGCCCCCTTGATGGACCCGAGGGGATTCCTGATTTCGTGGGCGAGTCCCGTGGCCATTTCTTCCAGGAGCTCCGACTTCTCCCGTTCCAGTTCCTCCCCGAAGCCGTAAAGGGACGTAAAGAAATCCTTGTTTTCTGGAAAGAGGTATACAAAGGCCTTTCTGAGGATGAGCCTCAAAGGATCCATGGCAATGACGATCAGAAGAGCCGCCATGAAAACCGTGGTGAACGCCGGGGTTGACCCTTTTCCGAAAAGCCCGATCACCAGAAAGAACACGGTCGTCGAAAAGAGGATGAGAATAGAGATGATGAGGGCCCTGGCCATGAACTCATAAAGCTCGGGGAGTTCCGAGTGCGTGATGATCACCAGAACAAAATAGAGGAGAGCCGCCACGGCCATGTCGGACAGCGGGGGCACCGCGTAGCCCAGGGAAGAAAAGACATCCGTGATACTGAGCGCCGCCCCGCAGACGCAGGCAGCGGCCACATAGGCCATCCGTCTCCTGTCCGCGGCGGCCGCCTTGCCCTTTACAGAGAGCAGAAGCGCCAGGAAGCAGCCGCTCAGGATGAAGAGGATGTAATAGAGAGAAAGACGTTCCCGGCAGGCCTCACCGAAGGGAAAGAGAAAGGTCGCCAGAATGATGAAACTGCCCGCCGCGGTGAGGACGACCGCCCGCTTCGGCAGAAAATCCCGCCCTAAAAACTGGCTGGTAAAAGCCACAAGAAGCGGGGGAACGGAGAGAGCTCCCAGCGTGTGAAGGACCACGAAGACGACACGGGGCGAGAGACCCGAAAGAAACGTCCCGGCTTTTTGAAGAAAGATGGCCAGACAGAGACCGGCGAAGGAAATATAGAGCGGATTTTTTTTCTTTCGGATCAGCAGAGAGATCGCGATGGTGAAGCTGATCGCCGCTAAGGCAAAGGTTTCCATGAAGGCATTGTCATCCCGGACTTTTTTGTAAGGCGATGATAACGGCAAAGCGGCGGGATGTCAAGGCGGGACGGGGTTCATCTCCGCACCGGAATCAAGGCTTCGAATCTGCATTGAAGCGCTTACGCGCTTAACACACAAAAGCAATCCCTTCAATGCTGAAATGCCTTTCATTTCCCGATGCAGAAGGCTGAAAAAATCCTGTCCAGTATTTCTTCACTTGTTGTTTCGCCCACGATCTCATCAAGATGACGCAGGGCCTCTTTGATATCCAGTGCGGCGAACTCTGGAGAAAGCCCGCTTAGGAGACTCTCTCTCGCCTTCAGAGCGAGCTCCGCGGCCCTTTCAAGGGCCGCTTTGTGGCGAAGGCTGCCTATTACAATATCGTTTCCTGAATCGCTTCTCTCCCGCACGGCAAGGGCCAGGATTTTCTCCTTGAGCTGAGCCAGGCCGTCACCGTATTTGGCTGATATCCAGATGGGATTGACGCCGGGCATCATCTTCGCAACGTCCGCCTCCGTCAGGAGCTGCGGCAGATCCGATTTGTTGATCGCCACGATGCATTTTTTCTTCTCCACACTTTCCAGGAGATCCCTGTCTTCACCGGAAAGCTCCTCGCTCCCGTCAAGAAGGAAGATGACCGCGTCGGCCCCGGACAGTTTTTCCCATACCCTCTCGACGCCTTTCTGTTCAATCATATTTTCCGCGTCCCTGATCCCCGCCGTATCGGTCAATCGGACCGGGAGACCCTCGATATGGATGGCCTCCTCGATAAAGTCCCTCGTGGTCCCCGGAATCGGCGTGACGATGGCCCGCTCCTCCCCCAGCAGCCGGTTCAGGAGGCTGGATTTCCCCACGTTCGGCCTTCCGGCGATGACGGTCTTGATGCCCTCCCTGTAAACCCTGCCTTCGTCATAGGTCTCGAGGATCGCTTTGATCTCGGCGGCCGGGGACTCCATCATCCCGGCGATTCGGGAGACGGGCAGGACATCCAGGTCTTCGTCGGGAAAATCAACGTCCGCCTCGAGAAGAACGAGAACCTCCAGGAGGGATTCTCGCAGGGAATGGATCTTTTCCGAGAGGCGGCCCTTGAGTTGAGCCAGGGAAGCGTCAAGTCCTCTCAACGTTTTTGCCATGATCAGATCGGCCACGGCCTCCGCCTGGGAGAGATCAAGACGATTGTTCAGGAAGGCCCGCCGGGTGAATTCCCCGGGGTCCGCAGGGCGCGCTCCGGCCATGAGAACCGCTTCCAGCACCGTCCGGAGGATCACCGGTCCGCCATGACAGTGGATCTCCAGGACGTCTTCGCCGGTAAAGGAATGAGGACCTCTCATGAGGGTGATGAGGACTTCGTCGAGCAGGGATACCGTTTCAGGCGAAACGAGGTCCCCGTGGTAGAGATGGTGTGTTGCAAAAGGGCAGGGATCTTTCGCCGGCCGGAAGAGAAGACGCCCGATCTCCTCAGCCTTTGGGCCGCTCACTCTTACGATGCCGATGCCTCCGACGCCCGAGGGCGTGGCGATGGCCGCGATGGTGTCCTGGATCCCCATTGAAATTGACCGGATAGGGATTACTCCTTTTTACTCGGCAGAATGACGATCTTGCGGTACGCCCCTTCGCCCCGGCTCCTCGTGGTGAGGGCCTCGTCACTCTTCAGGGCCAGGTGAATAACCCTGCGATCCCGGGCGCTCATGTGATTGATGGTCAGGGGCTTCTTTGTCTTCTTGACCTTCTCGCCGAGCTTTGCCGCCATGGCGACAAGATACTCATCCCGTCTGTCCCTGTATTCCTCCGTATCCAGGACGATCATCCTCTTGTCTCTGCCGGATTTGCCGACCGCCTTATTCAGAATGTATTGAATGGCATCGAGGGTCTGGCCGCCCTTCCCGATGAGAAGACCGCTCCCGTCCCCTTTAATATTTAAGGTGATGGCCTCTGCCGTCTCTTCAGCGGTCACCGGAAAATTCAGGCCCATCCGCGATAGAATTCCCTGGAGGAGTTCTTTCGCTTCCCCGACCGCGTTTTCACCGGGTTCAATGGCTGCTGACGGCTTTTTCGGTTCAACGACCTTTCTTGCCGGGGCGGCTTCCTTTATCTCCCGGGGTGGTTCAAAATCCTTTTCAAGCGCCACATCCAGCGACAGGAGGCTGGCTTTTATCCGCGCCTTTTTCGTTCCCATCAGACCGAGAAGACCCTTGGATCCCTCGGAAAGAATCTCGATATTCAGTTTTTCCCGGGGCACATTGAATTCCCTGCAGGCCTTCTCTATGGCCTCGTCAATGTTTTTCCCTTCGATTTCCAGGGTATTCATCCAAAACACCTCATCGTTTAAGACATGGTCTTGTTTATGTAATATTGCTGCCCGATGCTGAGAATATTGTTAAACAACCAGTAAATCACCAGCCCTGAAGGAAAATTCAGAAACAAGAAAGTGAAAATGACGGGCATGAACAGCATCAGCTTCTGCTGCATGGGATCCCCCATGGACGGGGTCATTTTCTGCTGCCAGAACATGGTGGCGCCCATGATAATGGGCGTTATGAAGTAGGGGTCCTTTGCCGAAAGATCCTGGATCCAGAAAACAAAGGGAGAGTGGCGCAGTTCAATGGAGTACAGGAGTGTCTTATAGAGGCCGAAGAACACGGGGATCTGAATTACCATGGGGAGACACCCCCCGAGCGGGTTGATTTTGTGTGACTTGTAAAGCTGCATGACCTCCTGATTGAGACGGGCCTTGTCGTTCTTGTATTTTTCCCTCAATTCGGTGATCTTCGGCTGAACCTTCTGCATATCCTTCATTGACTTGTAGCTCTTGTTGCCGAGAGGCCAGAAAAGGATTTTCGTCGCTAGCGTGATGATGATGATGGCAATGCCGTAATTGTGGACAAACTTGTAAAGAAAATTGAGGGCAATGAGAAGAGGAAGGGCCAGCCACTTGATCCAGGAGCCGAAATCGATGGCGTTTTCAAGACCCACGCCCTCGGCCTTGAGGTTCTGGTACTCTTTCGGTCCCAGATACAATGCGTAAGAGAAAACCGCTGATTGGCCGGATGGAACAAGATTGCCGGGACCTTCCAGGCTCACGGTAAAAAGGTCCCTCACATCTTTCGACATGACAAGGCTGGTCAGGGAAGGCTGCTTCGGTATCATGGCGGCGATGAAATATTTGCTCTCAAAAGCGCCCCAGGACACCTGGGGTCCGAGGACCTTTCTCGTCTCCATTTTCTTGACCTTCTCGGTGTCAACCTCGCCTTTGATATCATAAACAGGACCCAGATGGCCGTAGCTGTCCTCTTCGTGTTTTGGATCCACATATTGATTCCAGGAGAGGAGGGCCTTCTGGTTCAGATTAAGGGCGGCCTTGTTGTAGACCTTGACATCCAGATCGAAGCGGTATTTATCCCCATAGAAAGTATAGGTTTTTTCGATTCTTACCCCCTCGGGATAAGCAACCGAAAAAGTGATCTTTCGGACATCCTGCCCCTGTGTCAAGGCGAGCGCGTTTGTGTCGGCCTTGTAAGACTCATCGGGCGGAACAGGAACGCTGGAGTCCGGGAAGGTGACGGCGAGCGGAAGCGTCATTCCTTCCTTAACCTCTACGAGTTCTATGAGCTCCGAATCCTTTCCCAGCGCCTGCTTGTACTCTTTCAGTTTGAAGGATTTGAGTCCCGCCCCTTTCGTATTGAAGATCGCGGAATAAAGAGGGGTATCCACCGTGATATCCTGTCCTGGAACAGAGACCTTGGGCGGCGTGAGCGTTCTGACCCGGGCAGGGGCTGCCTGGACGGGCGTCTTCATCGTCGAAGGCTCAACGGCTTTCTGGCCTTCCTGTTGAGCGGGGACCGGCAGTTTCTGCGGAATGGGTTTTACAAAGAAAAACTGATAGATCATGACCACGGTAAAAGCCAGAACGATGGCAAGGATTGTCCTTTTATCCATTAAAAAGCCTCCAGACTATACCTCTGCATTGATTACCTTATGGGGTCGTAACCGCCCTCGCAAAGGGGATGGCACCGAAGCAGCCTCTTCAGGCCCACATACAGCCCTTTCAAAGGACCGTGTAATTGGATGGCCTGTATGGCGTATTCGGAGCACGAAGGATAAAAACGACAGCAGGGGGCAAAAAGGGGGGATACAACAAGCTGATAAATTTTAATTAAATGAATAAGTATTTTCCCTAATTGTCTCGTGTACATGATATCAAGAGGTCCTCAAGCTCCCGCCTCACTTCTTCATACTTCCTGGAAGAGGTATCCTTCCTCGCTATGATGACCATGTCCTGTCCCGGCGGGAGCCGGTCTTTATTCTGCCTGAAAAACTCTCTCAGAAGGCGTTTGATCCTGTTTCTCCGGACCGCCATGCCGACCTTTTTGCTGACGGTCAATCCCAGCCTTCTGATCCCTGACTGATTCGGGCTTAAAAGAATGATGAAGTTTTCGGAAGAAAGCCGTCTCCCCTGATCATAAACGGCTGTAAATTCTTTCCTTTTCAGAATTCTCTCGTCTTTGCCGAAAGACTGTCTTTTCATCCTCTTCAAGCAGACAGGGCCGCCCTTCTTGTTTGTCCCGTTCAGCCCCGCCCGCCGGCTTTCGCCTGCCCGCAGAGGGAACCTCAAACGGCAAGTCTCTTTCTCCCCTTTGCCCGTCTCCTGCTCAGGACCAGTCTTCCTCCCTTGGTCGCCATTCTAACAAGGAAGCCGTGTGTCCTTTTCCGTTTTGTGTTGGTCGTGTTCCTTAAGGTCTTCTTCATAATGTTTATTCCTTTAAAATTTTGAAGCTCTCCTCTAAACCACAGTCAAGACGGTTTGTCAAGATTTTATTGGGAAATCCCTGATATCTCCTTGAAAAATGCTCGAAGTTGCGGTATCTTTCCCGGGCTTCTATCAGGCTTCACGGACAACACTTTCTTGAAGGATTCTTATAATGGCAGAGATTAAGAGCACCCTGGATCTTGTTCTCGAACGGACGAAGAACCTCGCCATGACGGCCGAGGAAAAAGAAAGCTTTCAGCGCAGGGAAAGAGAAGAAAATCTCCGGGGGTGGACGATGAAATTCCTCAACGGCCTCTCAGACCTGAAATCGCTGAAGAAGGAAATGGAAAGGGCTGGAAAGGGACGTGAAGAGGAGGTCCGCAAGATCATGAAAGAACTGGTGATCGAACAGATCAACCCGTTGGGAGACAACAAGAATTTCTATCAGGTTCTTGAAAAGCTCCTTGGAATAAAAAAAGACCCCTACCTCGCGGCCTCAATGGCTTTTCACACCAGAATAGCCTCCGAGCAGCCGGAATTTCTGAAAAGAGCGCGGCTTCGGCTCGAGGAGTTGGGCATATCCGGAAGCGCCGTACACCCTGACCTCTCCCGAGATGAAGAATGGAGTCTCTTTTATCAGCAAACCCTCACGGATTTCCGAGAGCAGATCAGTCGCCTTCAAGATAACTGAACCAGTAATCCGCCACCATCCGGAAATTGTCCCGGACGGCCTTTTCCCCGATAACGGGTCCCCCGTGGCCGGAGAGCAGGTATTCCACATCGAGTTTCGCCAGCCGCTGGATGCTTTCTTTCAGAAGCTTTCCGCTGCCTCCCGGAAGATCCGTCCTCCCGATGCTCTGACTGAAAATAACATCCCCCGTGAAAAGGGCCTTGCGGTCCGGCCAGTACAACGAGATGGAACCCGGGGAATGTCCGGGCGTCAAAAGGACATCCAGGCTGATGTCG
Organism: uncultured Syntrophaceae bacterium; assembly: GCA_964464185.1. Lineage (GTDB taxonomy): Bacteria > Desulfobacterota > Syntrophia > Syntrophales > UBA4778 > UBA4054. The sequence continues at coordinate 7,377 of CAYXFF010000054.1, forward strand.
CCTATCCTGAGATTCCCTTCACCGAGAAAAAAATCGGGGGCAAAGCGGTCGTCTCCCCCGCACTCTCTTATGAATTGAGAGGCCTCCCGGCTCATGGCAAGCAGCGCCGGCTTCCGGAAAAGCTGCATCGCCTCCATGTGGTCCACGTGGCCGTGCGTCAGCAGAACCGCATCGATCCGGTCCGGGGCCAGATTGAGACGGGCAAGGCCCGTCCTGACATGGTCAAAAAGCTGAAGGTGCCCGGGATCGATAAGAATATTCTTCGATCCTGTGATGAAATAGGTGTTGGTATTGTTCGCCTGCGGGTTCTGCCATATAAAGGCATGCAGGCCTTCCGTAATTTCCATCGTTCTATCCTTTCCTCCGCCCCGCGCGCCTGCATGGAATGTGAAGGGGTTAACGTGTCTTCAGAGAGAGAGTGAGTTCGAATTCTGCCACGGGTTCTGCTCCGAACCTGGACGGAACGGTGGCGGTGACATGAACGGGATGATTGACACGCTCGCCGGTTCGTGCTGCCTCCTCCACCGCCCGGCGAATGGCCGCGCCGTCTCCGCAGGTAAAAAGAACATCGCCTTCGGCCCGTTTCAGAAATTCCGCCTTGAAATCCTTGAAGAGCAGCGATGTCCGTGCTCCATCTTTCTGAATCAGCCTCATGGCCATGAAGCCCCCGGCGCAGTCCGCGCCCGCGGCGAGAACGCCGAAGTACATGGCGTTCATATGATTTCTTGTCCGGCGCCGGAGCGGGATCCGAACCACGCATTGATCATCATCCAGGGCCTCTATCACCGGCCTGACATAGAAGAGAAGGGGAATCTTCAGAAAAGTGAAGAACCGAAGGAAAAGGGTATCTCGAAATTTTCCGGCCATTGTTCTATATGAACCTCCAATGTTTATAAATCGTGTCTCCTGTCCGCCCCGCCAAAACAGGTTTTCACAGGAGGGAAGTGGAGGCCTCAGCCGCCCATCTTCATCAATCTCATAATATTCCCGCAGACGATGTTTTCATAGTCCTCCCGGCCGATGCCCAGGTGGTTTACGGTCTGGAGTTCGCTGTACGGAATTCCGAAGGGAAAATCGCTTCCGAAGAGAAGTCTCCGGCTTCCGTACCTTTTCAGAAAAACCTCTATTTCGCGTCCCGAAGCGAGAGCGGTATCGGCATAAACCGTCTCATCGTCCCAGATCCCTGAATTCATGATGGCGGAGAAGCCGCCGTTCAATCCTCCCATGTGGGGGATGATGATGGGCGTGCGCCCTGCCACCCGCCGGACAAAATAACGGGTGTTTTCGAAGGACTCCTCAAGAACGACAGGAATCTGGAGACGGTAGACTTCCTGGAGGAATTCCTCGCACCGGGGATCGTCGTAATGATAAACGGGTTCGTATTCGTGCCGGTGCCACTTGACGCCCTTATACCCTTTTGCCAGTTCTTCTTTCCTGAAATCGTTCCAGACAAAGAAATAGGCGAAGATATCTTCGTGGCTTTTCTGAATATCGAGCAGATAATCGTTGGCACGGCGGCGGCAGGCCATCCAGGCGGGCGTATCCGTGAAATGGTAGTCGGAGCGGTCGTAGATATCTTCCACCGGAGCATAGAGACAGGCGCCCTGGATATCACCCTCCTCCAGATATCGCTGGACGATTTCCAGGGGGAGACGGGAATTCTGGACACCGCAATGGATGTGGGAGTCGATGATTTTCATGTTCCGGGGTTCGTGGTTCGACAGAGCCTGTCCTGAGCCTGTCGAAGGGCTCACCAAGACAATCTATCTGTCATCTTCCGGGCTTGTCGAAGGATGACCTGTCGTTGCGGACAATTATTTCTTTTCCTCTCCCGTGATGATTTCGCGCACCCGCGCCAGTTCCTCCGGCGTATCCACTTCCACAGAATCGTACGCCGTTTCCACGACCTTGATCCGGTACCCGTGCTCCAGGGCGCGCAGCTGCTCCAGGGCTTCCAGCCGCTCCAGATCGCCTTCCCCCAGGCCCGTGAAGGTCACGAGGAATGACTTCCGGTAGGCGTAAATCCCGTGGTGCTTGTAGTACGCCGCCCGCATCCCCCTGTCTCTCACGTGAGGGACCGTTGCCCGGGAAAAATAAAGGGCAAAATGATTTCTGTCAAAGACAACTTTCACGGCATTGGGGTGGGTGATCTCTTCGTCTCTCCGGATCCGGTAAATGAGGGTGGAGAAGTATACGTTCGCGTCATCGATGAGCGGCCTCGCCACCTCCTCGATCTGGACGGGCTCGAAGAGGGGCTGGTCCCCCTGGATGTTCACGACCACGTCGGAATCGCTCAGTCCCAGTTCGGAGACGGCCTCGGCAATCCGGTCCGTGCCGGAGCGATGCGTTGAGGCGGTCATGACGGCATTCCCGCCGAATCCCTTCACAGCCCTGAAGATCCTCTCGTCATCCGTGGCAACGGCGGCATATGAGACGAGGGGTGCTTTCAGCGCCCGCTCGTAGACGTGCTGGATCATGGGTTTCCCGCAGAGATCGGCGAGGGGCTTTCCCGGAAACCTTGAGGATTCATATCGAGAGGGAATGATGCAGACAACGTTCATGCAACAGCCATCAGCTTTCAGTGTTCAGCGATCAGCCATAAGAGAAAAAGCTTGATTACAGGTGCGGGTCCTTCTGCTGCAGATGGTTGACCACGTAATCGCGGATCGCGTCTTCGAGAGAACGGAACGGGACGGGACAGCCCGCCGCGCTGAGCTTCTCCATCTTCGCTTCGGTGAAATACTGGTACTGGCCGCGGATGTCCTCGGGCATCTCGATGTAATCGATCCGGGGCTCCCGGCCCATGGCGGCAAAGACGGCCTTCACGAGGTCGTTCCACGTTCGGGCCTTCCCTGTTCCAAGGTTGTAGATCCCGGCCGCGCCGGGGTTCTGGAAAATCCACCAGAGGACATCCACGCAATCCTTGACATAGACGAAATCGCGCACCTGCCCTCCGTCGGGATATTCCGGCTTGTAGGATTTGAACAGCCGCACTTTTCCCGATTCCCGGATCTGACCGAAGGCCTTGTGAATGACACTCCGCATGTCTTCCTTGTGGTATTCGTTGGGGCCGAAGACATTGAAGAACTTTATTCCCGTCACGCTCTTCTGCAGTTCGTTTTTCAGAATGCCCGCGTCGAAGAGCTGCTTGGAATAGCCGTACATGTTGATGGGGCGGAGCGTGAGCGTCACGGCATCGTCATCGGAAAATCCCAGGGAGCCGTCGCCGTAGGTCGCGGCGCTGCTCGCGTAGATAAAGCGGACATTGTTCTTCATCGCCCAGACCGCCAGGGCGCGGCTGTACAGGTAATTGTTCCTCATGAGATACTCGGCGTTTCGCTCCGTCGTGGAGGAACAGGCCCCCATGTGGATGACCGCGCTGACCTGAAAGGGGACCTTGTCCGAGAGCACCATCTCGAGAAAAGATTCCTTGTGGAGATAATCGTTGAAGCGCCGCTTGACCAGATTCTTCCACTTCTCCGAGACGCCCATATTGTCCACGATTAGGATGTTATCGATCCCCTCCTCGTTGAGCTTCCAGATGAAAGCGCTCCCGATAAATCCCGCACCGCCGGTGACAACAATCATACAC
>CAYXFF010000055.1:0-3605 GCA_964464185.1 uncultured Syntrophaceae bacterium
TCAGGCTGTTCAAAAGCTTGTCCCGTACTTGATACGGGATGTTCAGATGCAAGGCACGCATGGTTCGACAGGCTCACCATGACAGATTACGAAGCCTGTCCTGAGCATGCCGTAGGAAGGGTCGCAGCGCAGCATGCAGACGCTGTCCCCGCGAAGGCGGGGCGTTTTTGAACAGCCTGAAAAAAAGAAGGTCACCATGACGTTCAAGCAATCACCTTCTGAGATAAAACCCCCCGCTAAAAGAATAAAAAGAATCATGTGCTCCGTGCTCCTTTTCTGCCTGGGAAGAGGCTTCCAGACCGTGTCCGGCTTTGACCCGGATGTAAAGAAGGAGATCGAGGGCTGGAACGAGGGCTTCGGCATCCTGTTCGAGGTTGCGCCCGGAGGTCCATACCTGCACCTCCGCAAGGATAAGGGCAGGATACTTTTTGGGGGACTGAGAAAGGCCGATGCGGACCTGGTCATCCAATTCAAGAATATCGAGGCGGCGTTCATGGTATTGACGGCGCAGATGGGCACTCCGCAGGCGTTTGCCGAACATCGCATCAGTGTCAGGGGCAATCTCCCGGAGGCGATGCGGCTGATCCGCTGTCTCAATTACGTTCAGTACTATCTCTTCCCGGCCTTTATCGCCGGGAAGGTTATGAAGAGGCTCCCCCCGATCCCGGCGGGCCGTCTTTTATCCGGGCGCGCTTACGTGTATTTGTTTGGGGTTCCCCTGGGCTTATGATTTCTTGAACAAAACAACGAGGACGATACGATGCTGCCTGCATATTTCCAATTCTACAACCCCGTCAAGATCCTCTCGGGGAAAAAGGCCCTGGAAAATATTCCCTTTGAGCTGGAGCTGCTGAACGCCAGCCGTCCGATGATCGTCACCGATAAAGGGGTCGTTCAGGCCGGTCTCGTCGACATCGTAACGGCGGCCCTCGGCGGTTCCAACCTGACGATAGGCGCCGTTTACGACAAAACCCCGCCGGATTCTTCCAACATCGTCATTGGCGAGGCGGCAGCTCTTTTCAGGGATGCGAAGTGCGACTCCCTGATCGCCGTCGGCGGCGGATCGGTGCTGGACACGGCAAAGGGAGTCAACATCGTCATCAGCGAGGACACCACGGATCTCATGAAGTTCATCGGCGCCGACCGGCTGACGAAACCGATGAGACCGATGATCGCGGTCCCCACCACCGCGGGGACGGGCTCCGAGGTGACGCTGGTCGCGGTCATCGCCAACGAGGAAAAGCGCTTCAAGATGCTTTTTACCTCCTATCTGCTTCTGCCCCGGGTGGCGGTGCTCGATCCGAGAATGACTCTGACCGTCCCGCCCCGGATTACCGCGTTCACGGCCATGGACGCCCTGACCCATGCCGTGGAAGCGTACAGCTGCCTTCAGAAAAACCCGCTGAGCGATGCCTATGCCTGGGCCGCCATCGACCTTGTCCGCAAACATATGATCACGGCCGTTACGGACGGAAAAAACGAAGAAGCAAGAATGGCGCTGGCCAACGCCGCCCTCATGGCGGGATGCGCCTTCTCGAACTCGATGGTCGGGCTGGTCCACGCGATCGGCCACGCGGTGGGAGGCGTCAGCCGCGTTGCGCACGGCATGGCCATGGCGATCCTGCTGCCCTGGTGCATGGAATACAATATGGGCAAGTGCGCCCCCTATTACGGCGAACTGCTGCTCCCCCTTGCGGGACCCGACGAGTTCTTGAAGACAGATCCGGAAAAAAGGGCCGGCCGTTCCGTGGCCGTCATCCGGGAGATGAATTCCCATCTCAATAGACTGGCGGGGATGCCGCTCACATTGAAAGACTGCGGCGTGAAAAGGGAGAGCCTGCCCGATATCGCCAGGACCGCCCTGGGAGACGGCGCGCTGGTGTTCAATCCCGAGGAATCGGACTACAATGAAATTCTGGGTATCCTGAGGAAAGCCTACTGATCGGGGGCGCGGGAAATGTCCACTCATTTCGGCGGGTACATGGGGAAGGTGCTCCGGGTTGACTTGACGACCCGAAAGGTCCGGGATTACCCGTGGACCGACAGCGACCGGGAGCTGTTCCTGGGCGGCAAAATCATGGCCGCCAAGATCCTCTACGACCATATCCACGGCCCGACAGATCCTTATTCCGAGCAGAACCTGCTGGTCTTTACCACGGGGCCCCTGACGGGTTCGGGAGCGCCCAGCTCTGCGCGCTGGAACGTATCCACCATCTCGCCTATGACGGGATACGTCACCTCGTCCAACTGCGGCGGAAGCTTCGGCTTTCATCTCAAGAGGGCCGGATACGACGGGCTTGTTGTGGCAGGAAAGGCCGACCAGCCGGTGTGGCTGGAAATAACGGACGAAAAAATCGAATTCAGGGATGCCAGTTTCCTCGGGGGCAAGACGACGTCCGAGACACAGGAGCTGCTCGGGAAACAGGGCGGAAAGGCCGTCATCGGTCCGGCCGGTGAGAACATGGTGCGGTACGCCTCCATTTTCAGCCAGGAACGGGCGGCCGGACGCGGCGGCACGGGAGCGGTCATGGGATCCAAAAGGCTGAAGGCCGTCACCGTCTCCGGCAAACGGCCCGTCAGCTTTGCAGATAAGGAAAAAAACGCGGAAGTCAATAAAAAATGGATCACGCTGCTTCAGAATCACCCGATCACGGGCAAGATACTGCCCGAACTGGGGACGGCTAACCTCCTTCGCCGCATGCAGCGCCGCAATATTCTCGCCACGCGCAATTTCGGACAGGGCAGATGGAACGATTACGACCTGGTTTCCGGCGAAAGACTGGTCGAGTACCACCTGATCAAGAATACGGGGTGCCTGACCTGTCCCATACGCTGCGGAAGGGTGGTCGAGGTCGGCGGCAGGAATGTCAAGGGTCCCGAACTGGAAACCCTGGGGTTGCTGGGCCCCAATCTGTTGAACAATGATTTAAATAAAATATGCGAATGGAACCATCTCCTCGACGAACTGGGCATGGACACCATGAGTTTTGGGGGCACCATTGCCTTCGCCATGGAACTGCAGGAGAAGGGTCTCTGGAATTGCGGCCTTGAATTTGGAAAAGTCGATCAGATCCCGCAGCTCATAGCGGATATAGTCTACAGGAGGGGAATCGGCGCATTGCTCGCCGAAGGGAGCAAGCGCCTGGCGGAGAAATTCGGAGGGCATGCCTTTGCCATGCACGTGAAGGGCCTGGAACTGGCCGCTTATGAACCGAGAGGCGCCGTGGGACAGGGGCTCGGATATGCGGTCGCCAACCGCGGCGGCTGTCACCTCAACTCCGGCTACATGGTGTTCATGGAGGGTCTGGGCCTCGCCATGAACGGTACGACCCGGCGCTCCAAGGCCGCGCTTGCGATCATGATGCAGAACCTGATGGAGGGCGTCTCCGCGGCGGGGATCTGCCTGTTCACTGCCTACGCCATGATTCCCGGTTTCCTCCTGGATGACAGGAAATCCGTGCTGTCTCACTCCACGAACGTGATCCTGAGCCTGTCCGGCCCCGCGGTGCAGATGCTGAATGCCGGCCAGGGGTGGATGGCCCCCTTCCATAATCCGCTCCTGCCCCATACCAGGGCGCTGGCGACGCTGACCGGAATGAAAATGA
>CAYXFF010000055.1:3705-6976 GCA_964464185.1 uncultured Syntrophaceae bacterium
GCCCAGGTCGTGATCCTGGAGGTCTTCAGCATGTACTGCCCCTTCTGTCAGAAGGAGGCGCCGAATGTCAACAGACTCTATCAGCTCATTGAAGAGAATCCGAATCTGAGAGGGAAAGTAAAATTGATCGGTATCGGAGCAGGAAATTCTTCTTATGAGGTCAATGTTTTCAAGACAAGATACGGCGTCCCGTTCCCGCTCTTTCCCGATAGCGACTATTCCATCCACGGCTTGCTGGGGAACGTGAGAACGCCTTATTTTATTGCAGTGAGAATCAACGGTGACGGGACGCATCAGGTCGTCTATTCCAAGCTGGGTGCCTTTGAGAGCGCAGAGTCGTTTCTCAGGCTGATTATCAAATCAGCGGGCATATAAAGAAGGAGACCGATCATGAAAAAAGGTTATTTGGGCATGTTCATCGCGGTGATCCTGACCGTTTTCGTCTGGGGAGCCGAAGCCGGGACATTGTCGGAAACGTTCAAGGGAAAAATTTATGACACGGGAATTCTAAAGGCGACAGACAGCAGACTGAGGGTGACGGTGGGCTCGCGCGCCCCGGATTTCATGCTTCCGGCTGTTTCGGGCGGCAAGGTGAAACTCAGCCAGTTCCGCGGGAAAAAGAATGTTGTCATCTCCTTTGTCCCGGCGGCATGGACGCCGGTCTGCTCGGATCAGTGGCCGGGTTATAATATAACGAAAGATATTTTTGAAAAACACGATGCCGTTCTTCTCGGGATCACGGTGGACAACATCCCCACCCTGTTTGCCTGGACGGGCGAAATGGGCGAGCTGTGGTTCCCCGTCCTTTCCGACTTCTGGCCTCACGGCAAAGTGGCTTCGCGATACGGCGTGCTGCGTTCCGACGGGACGTCGGAGCGGGCCCTTTTCGTCATAGACAAGAAAGGGATTATCCGTTACATCGATGTCCACGACATCAACAAGAGGCCCAGCCTGGAAGTCCTGGTGAAGGAACTCGACAAGCTCGGGGAATGACCACCCAACTTTTCAGAAGCGCAGCGTGATGCCCCCCAGAACGGTATAGTCCATTTCCGCCTCGTTCAATCCACCTTTAAGGCCGATGGAGATATCGATATCCTTGGACAGGGCATAGATGAACCCGCCCAGGGCAAAAGCGGGGTTTGTCCGGGATGTCTTGTCGGGATTTCGTTCCGCCCCTATATTTGCCACGATCCGGAGATCTTTCACGACCTTCCATTCCCCTGCAACGGAGGCGTGCCAGATGTCCTCCCTCTGGTCGAGGTTGTTCTCGTTTCTCTTGTAACCCAGATTGGCGTGAACCGTCCAGAACTCCCAATCCTTCGTGGTGATGAAAAAGAATGTCCCCGTCGCCCGACCCGTTCCCAGGTCCTTCTCCTTGTCTCCTGCGGGGAGCGTCACGCCCGGTTTGAACGCGAAACTCAGACCGTCCTTTTCATAGAAACGCCATTTCACCTCCAGGGACAGATCGGCAAAACCGTTCACATTGGAGGTCGTCTCGTTGTCCGTTTCCGTCTTTTTCCACTGGTAGGGGACGCCGAGAATCAGGTCCGCCGATTCGATGACGCCGTACGCGAACTGGGCCTTGACCTCGCCTTGCCGGGATTTTGTCGTTACGCTGGTTCCCGAGGAATCGTCCATCTCCTTGTCAAAGCTCCACTGGCTGCTCAACTCGATCTGGGACTTTCCCTTTCCCTGCGTACCCGTGTCGTCGGTGATGAGGGGATGCGCCGCATGGGCCGGCCCTGTGCTTATCCAAATGGTAAACAAAAAAAACCAGACTGCGACAAAAAGGTCTATCCTCCGCCTTTTCATTAATCATACCTCTCCATGTGTTTTTTAAGGGGATCGGGCGATCATGCCGTAATCTTCCAGCAGCAGCCTGTTTTGCAGGATATCCGCTGTCTTTCCGACGGCCACGATTCTGCCCTCGTCCAGGAGGGCGATCCGCGAGCATGTCTCCACGACGAGATCCAGATCGTGGGTGGCGATGATCTTCGTCAGTTGAAGTTTCTGCAGAAGGCCGATGAACTCACGCCGGTGTTTCGGGTCGAGATTGCTGCTCGGCTCGTCGAGGACCAGGATCTCCGGCTCCATGGAAAGGACCGTCGCGATGGCTACCCGCTTCTTTTCGCCGACGCTCAAATGATGGGGCGATCTTTTCAGAAAGGGCAGCATGTCCACTTCTTCCAGCGCCCGGTTGACGGCATCCTCGACCTTTTCTTTTTTCAGTCCCATGTTCATCGGGCCGAACCCTACGTCATCGAAGACCGTGGGCATGAAGAGCTGGTTCTCCGGGTCTTGAAAGATAATGCCCACCCTGCGCCGGATCAGGGGGAGGTTTTTATCGGTGATATCCCAGCCCAGGATCTTTACTTGGGAGGTTCCTCTCAGGATTCCGTTCAGATGAAGGAGCAGGGTGGACTTCCCCGACCCGTTGGATCCGATGATGCCCAGGGATTCTCCTTCGAAGACCTCCAGGTCGATGCCGGAAAGGGCCTTTGTCCCGTCGGGATAGGAATAGTGAAGGTTTCTGATCTCGATGACGATCTTATCCATGGATCGCACTCAGAAATCGAATGCCGATCAGGGATACGAAAATCGTCAGCAGAAAGGCCGCGTCTTTTATCGTGACCTGAAAATGGTGGAACGTCTGTATCCTCCCGCCGAATCCCCGGGAGCACATGGCGAGATAGACGGACTCCGCACGTTCATAAGAGCGGATAAAGAGCATGCCTGCCATGCCGGCCAGGGCTTTCAGGTGAAGCCATTGCGGGCCGCCGACAGAGCGGGAATCCTTCGCCTGCCGCATTTTCATGAACTCATCCTGGACCAGAAAGATATACCGGTACATGAAGGAAAGAACCATGATGATGACTTGGGGACATCTCAATTTCTCCAGGGCCTTCAGGAGTTCCGGAAAGCCCGTCGTGGCCGTCATCAGGATGGCGCAGAGGAGGGAGAGAGAGGCCTTGGCGAGGACGTTCCAGAAGATGAGCAGGCCTTCACGGGTGACGGTCAGGGTGACCGGTCCGAGGGCAAAGGCATGGACCACCGTTTTCCCCTGCATGAAGGGGATGAAAAGGGCGGTCATCAGGATGAAGGGCGCCGCGACGAGCATCCTCTTCAAAATATAACCGATCGGAATTCTGGAGAGCACCGTTAGGACGGCGAGGATGAGCCCATAAAGGGCGAAGGCCTGGAAAGCCGCTGGGTTCGTGGAAACGACGAAGATGATAAAGGCAAGAAGGCTCACGACCTTGATCCTCGGATC
>CAYXFF010000055.1:7076-10910 GCA_964464185.1 uncultured Syntrophaceae bacterium
TTCAAGGGCGCAGAATATCGAGGCCATGACCACGGAGAACCACGAAGCCACGGCGGCGCCGGCAATGATGCCCTTGTCCGTCGCTAGGCTTTTAGCGATAATTCTGTAGATGCCGTACCCGCCGATGGTTCCCGCTATGGCCATGTTGAAGACATTGGCGCCGAGGGCCGTCAGGCCGCCGTCCTGGAAGATGAGGCACTGGAAAATCAGAACGCAGGCCAGGGTCAGGGCGCCCGCATAGGGCCCGAGAAGCACCGCGGCGAGCACGCCGCCCAGGAGGTGTCCCGATGTCCCCCCCATGACGGGGAAATTGATCATCTGGGTGGCGAAGATAAAGGCCGACATGACCCCCATCAGGGGTACCATCCGGTCCTTCAGAACCCCGGCTGTTTTTTTTATGCTGTAACCGATGCCGCCCGCAGAAACGGCCCAGGATGCGAGCCAGGTATTTACCGATAAAAAGCCGTCAGGGATATGCATGGGATAGTACCTATTTAAAATTCGTGCTACGCCAAGTCAAAAAAATAATACCGGCTATTTCATGTCCTTCCCGGTGCTGGTCATGCTCAGGGTGCCGTGCCTGACGCCCTTGATGGCCTTGATTGAATCGGCGAGCTTCTGGACCTCTCTCGATCGCCCTTTGACAGCCACGATCTCCAGGCAATTGTCGTGATCCAGGTGGATATGCTGGGTGGAGATAATGATCTTCTGGTTATCGTGTTGAATGTCGATGATCTTGTTCAGGAGGTCTCTCTTGTGATGATCATAGACAAAGGTGATGGCCCCGGCTACCTCCCGGTCTTCCTCCCATTCCTTTTTGATAAGTTCTTCACGGATCAGATCCCGGAAGGCCTCGGAGCGGTTCGTGTACCTCCGGCTCCTTATCAGATGGTCGAATTTTTCCAGCAGCTTCTTATCAAGCGATACGCCGAATCGAATCAGTTCTGACATGCCCTGTCCTTAGTGTTACATTTGTGGGAATGTGTGCCACAAAAGGCGCTCCATGTCAACCCTTTTTTTCAGACCACCGATATGAATAATAAGGGTTTTAAGGGTTGTTGTCTTGGGCGCAATCTGGTAAAGTTCACCCAGTGTCTCTGGAGGAAATATGTCGTGAAAATATTATATTACGATTGTTTTTCAGGCATCAGCGGCGATATGAATCTGGGCGCCATGATCGATCTCGGCGTCCCTCTGTCTTATCTCATCGACGAGATGAAAAAGGTGGATATCCATTCCTATGAAATCGCAGCTCAGCGGCATCAGCGGCGGGGCATCACCGGGACACGGGTGGAAGTTGTTCTTCACGACAATCCGGCCTTGGAACACAGGGCCTATAAAGATATCGTCAAATTGATCGGAGAAAGCAGCCTTTCGGGTAGAGTCAAGGAAAACAGTCTGAAAATTTTTGAAAAGCTGGCCCGGGCGGAAGCAAAAATTCACGGACATGATATGGACGATGTCCATTTCCATGAAATCGGATCGCTCGATTCCCTTGTCGATATCGTCGGTGCCGCCATTTGCCTGGATTATTTGAAGGTAGACAGGGTTTTTTCTTCCCCGGTCGAGGTGGGAGGGGGTTTTGTGAAGTGTTCCCATGGGATTCTGCCTGTTCCCGCTCCGGCGGCGGCGGAGATCCTGAAGGGGATTCCCGTCAAATCGGGCAGCGTGCCCTTCGAGACCACGACCCCCACGGGCGCGGCCATCCTGGCCGCCACGGTGGATTCCTTTATGGAGAATATTCATTTTATTCCGGAAAAAATCGGATACGGCATAGGGCAGAGAGATACGGAGATTCCCAATGTCCTGAGGGTCTATCTCGGTCAAATGGAGGAGGCCGCCCTTGATGGAGACGTCGAAATGCAGGAAGCCTGGCTGGTGGAATGCAATATCGACGACATGAACCCGGAACTTTACGGTTCGGTCCTGGATGCCTTGTTCGAGAAAGGGGCCTATGACGCCTTTCTGATGCCGGTCATCATGAAGAAATCACGGCCGGCGGTCACCGTCAGTATTCTCTGCGATGCGGAACATTTGAAGGGCATAGAGGAGATCCTCTGGCTGCAGACAACGACGCTCGGCCTGAGGACAAGCAGGGTCATGAAAAAAATGCTGCGCAGGGATGTAACGGTGCGGACCACGAAATATGGAGATATCTCCGTCAAGAACGCCTATTTCCGGGGCAGGAGGATCAAATCCAAGCCGGAATACGAGGAATGCCTGAAGCTGGCGAGAGAAAAAGGGGTCAGCCTCAAGGAAATATACGAGAGTCTGTTCTCCGAGGATGTCTGATGGGCGACCGTGAAAAATATGAACGATTGGTCACCGGCCTGGCTTCCTTTGAATCCTGCCTTGTTGCCTTTTCGGGCGGACTGGACAGCACACTCCTGCTCAGGGCTGCCAGGGACGCTTTGGGTGAAAAAGTAAGGGCCGTTACGGTTTCAACGCCCTACACGCCTCGATGGGAAATTCAGGAGGCCAGGGTGATTGCGGCGGGCATAGGCACAGTTCACAAGCTGCTCGAGATGCCTTTGATGGAAGACATGAGGTTCAATCCCCCCGACCGATGTTACCGCTGCAAGAAGCAGTTGTTTGCTGTTCTGATGAATGATGCAAAGAAATCGGGGATTCAAATCGTTCTGGATGGAACAAATGCCGATGATCTCCAGGATTATCGCCCGGGCATCAGAGCGTTGAACGAACTGGGCATTCTGAGCCCCTTCATGAAGCATGGAATGACCAAGGAAGACATTCGATGCATATCAAGGGAGATAGGACTTCCCAACTGGAACAGAGGACCCTCCGCCTGTCTCCTCTCCAGGATGCCCTATCATCATGAAATCACCCTTCATCGGCTGCAGATGATCGAGCACGCGGAGCAGTATCTGATGGACATGGGGTTCAAATTAGTGAGGGTTCGCAGCGACGGCATCGCGGCGAGAATCGAGGTGGGACGGGAGGAGCGAAAAAAGTTTTTCGACGAGGAATTTTTGGACGCGGTTTCAAAAACCCTGAAGGACATGGGTTATCTATATGTGGCCTTCGAACTCGAAGGGTATCGGACGGGAAGCATGAACCGGGGCATAACGGTCAAGAAGAATTAAGTCAGGTTGTTCCAATGGATCGTGAAGCGCTGAGAATCTTTCTCGAAAAGATCAGGGACGGCGGGATCACCATAGAGGAAGGGATTGCCGGTCTCAAAGACCTTTATTATACGGATCTGGGATGCGCCAAACTCGATAACCACAGGGAACTGCGCGTGGGATATCCGGAAGTGATTTACTGTCCCGGCAAGACGGCCGATCAGGTCAAGACAGTGGTGCGGGCCATGCTGGAGAGAAACTCCAATATTCTGGCAACGAAAGCCGATGAAGATGTGTTCATGGCTGTCCGGAGGATCTGTCCCGACGCTGTTTATCATCAGACGGCCAGGGCCATCACGATCAGAATGAAGGAAATCGAAGTCCCCGACAGTTACATCGCCGTAGTCACGGCGGGGACGTCCGACCTGTCCGTGGCCGAGGAGGCGGCCGTCACGGCGGAGTTTTTCGGCAACCGCGTTGAAAAAATCGCGGACGTGGGCGTCGCCGGCATCCATCGATTGTTTGATAACATGGAGATGATCAGGGGGGCCAGGGTGATCATTGTCGTCGCCGGTATGGAAGGGGCTCTCCCCAGCATCATCGGCGGGCTTGTGGACAAACCCGTCATCGCCGTCCCCACCAGCGTTGGGTACGGCGCGAGCTTTCAGGGTCTCGCGGCCCTTCTCACCATGCTCAACAGCTGTGCCAGCGGCGTCTGCGTCGTCAACATCGACAACGGCTACGGCGCCGG
>CAYXFF010000056.1:0-10784 GCA_964464185.1 uncultured Syntrophaceae bacterium
TCCTCCCCTTCCAGAAGATCTCCCATCTCCTCCTCGATCCTCTCGGGGTCTTCCCCCCTTTCCATCCGGCTCAGGGCCTCTTCCATCCCCGGACCAAGATTCAGGCCCGTTGCGTCTGAAAGCTTTCGCATGAGCTGGGCCGCCTGGCGCGGATCGTCCTCATTCAGCTGATCCGCCTCATTGGCGAGCATGGCCATGGCCTTCTCCATTTTCGCTTCGTCCATGGGCGGCATGTCCCCGGCGGTTTCCTCGTCTTTTCCTTTTGAGACCTTCGCGAAAAGCGACATCCGCCGCTCCAGCCTGACTTTTCCGCAGCGGGGACAAAGGGGAACCTTCTCCGTGTTCACGGACCTCGAAAAAAAGCTGTAAATGGTGTTGCATTTCCGGCAGTAAAATTCGTAGATGGGCATAATCTAAGACCCGTTTCTAGTTTCGAGTTTCAAGTTAAAAGAAAAACAAGAAATATTTAATCGGATAGGGTGGAAAAATCAAGGCCCTTTTTGCTCCATGCGCTGCAGGCGGGCGATGCGCTCCGTGAGGGGCGGGTGAGAGTAATAGAACCAGGCGAAAAAAGGATGAGGGTGGAGGTTGGCCAGGTTCTCCTTCGCCAGGCGCTTCAGGGCGCTCGCAAGGGAACCCGCCGTCCCCATGAGCGAGAAAGAATAGTCGTCGGCCTCACGCTCGAAGGTCCGGGAAATCATGGAGCCCACAGGCGTGATGAAAAAGGGAATCGGTTTCAGGACGGCGCTCAGGAGAAAAAGGCCGGCGTAAGGGACAACGCCTCCGAATCCAAAGGTGCTGTAAAGGAGGGGCCACTCCAGGAGACGGTAAAGGGCATAGAATATAAAGAACGAGGCCGTCTCGATGAACAGGAGTTGTTTCAGGATATGCCTCCTCTTCCAGTGTCCCACCTCGTGCGCTAGGATGGAAAGAATCTCCTCGGCCGTGTGGGATCCGATCAGCGTGTCGAAGAGAACGATCCTCTTTGTCTTTCCGATCCCCGTAAAATAGGCGTTCGAGTGCCTGCTCCTCCTGCTCGCGTCCACCTGGTAGACGCCCTCTATCCTGAGGCCTGCCTTTTTCATGAGCGAAAGGATCCGGTCTTTCAATTCCTCATCCCGGATCGGATCGTACTTGTTGAAGAGCGGCGCGATGACAATCGGATAAAGCCATAGGATCAGCAGCTGAAAGAGAGCGAAGAAAATCCAGGCCCAGAACCACCACGTCGTCGGGGTGTAAAGGATGAGAGCGAGAAGCGGGGCGATGAGAAGCGCCAGGAGCAAGGCCGAGATCAGCGTGTTTTTTATGAAGTCGGAGACCCAGAGACCCGGGGTGATCGTGCTGAATCCATATTTTTTTTCGATCCTGAAGGTTCCGTATAGATTGAAGGGAATGTCCAGCAGGGTTCCGGCAAAAGCCAGCACGGCGAAAAAAAGGAGCCCCGATAAAATTGCGTGCAGGTGGAGAGATTCCATCCGGACCGCCAGCCAGGGAAGCAGACCGCTCAACAGGACCGTCAGCAGAACGGCATCATCGAAGAGCGTCTCCAGGGAACCCAGGCGCGAGGACTCAACGGTGTAGCTCGTCATCCGAGAGAGAGTCTTTTCATCGATCTCGCCCTGGAACACCTCTGGCACGCGATGCCCGAACCGCCTGAGGTGTCGGATGTTGATCCGTGTCAGGATCCAACGGGTGAGAGCGCTGGCCGCGAACAGAAAAAGAAAAACCCACAGAAGGACGTTGAATTGAACCATCATTAAAAAAAGTCTCTGGTTTCTGGTCTCAAGTTTCTAGTTAAATAAAGAAAAGCTAGGTGTTTTCAGGGAAGAAGCGTTCGTAAAGGGCCGCGAAGTTGTCTTTTCCCGCGGCAAGCATGAGGGTGACGGGCATGACTTTCCGGCCCAGGCTTAGCATCCTCTCCGCCGTTTCCCGGATGTCCCACTGGGCATGCCTGTCAGCCCGGAGACGGGCCACATGATAGAGTTCCCTCGCGTTCATCTTCATGATGACCCGCTTCTGATGGGCGTTGGTCAGAATGTAAGCAGCCGCAGCGGGGCTGGCTTTCCTGATCCTGTCGTGAGTCTCTTCAGCGCGGGCGATGATCTTTCTGAAAGGCGCCTCCAGACCCACGGCCTGAACAGCGGGCGGCACCACGATGCCGAGGGTCGGGTCGTAATCCTGGGTCGTGATCGTGGCCATTCGGTGTCTCTTCAGCTGTGCGAAGCAGGTCGCGCTGACAATCAGCTCGAAATGGAGGTCGGCGCTTTCGAATTCCCTGAGCGGAGCATTGTAGGCTTTCATGTGCCGACAGGCCTCCCGGATTATCTCCTCCTTTTCCTCCCGCTCCATGAGTGACGCGATTACCATGCATCGTTCCATGGGAATACCCGACGAGGAGTGAAGAATGGAAGCGATCGTCTTCTCATCTGCGTCGGGCGTGGCGTAAAAGAGGGCGGCGTTTCCCCTCTTGGCCAGGGTTCGGCTCCCCTTTTCCTCCCATTTTTTCTTGCCCCACTTCTCGATCAGGCCCTGCGTCCTTTCCTGGAGGGCCGGCCGGGTCCTCCTGTCGAAGTCCGTCGCCTCGGTGTAGCGGATGAGGGAGGGGGCTATATCCTTCACGGTTTCGTAAAGTTTCCGGCCGCATTCCCGGCCTTCGTGAAGCGGATGGGCCGCAAGCCGCCTCAGCATGAGTTCGAGGCTCCGGGCGTTCAGGGTCATCCCGAGCTGGGTTTCCATGGCAAGGGAGAGGATGTACCTCGCATCCTCCTTCGCCCAGCCCTCAAGCAGGGAGCGGTTCGCCGGCTCGGCCGCCAGATCCCGGTGCCTTTCGAAGATGTACGCTCGCAGGGCTTCATAAAGTTCGTGATAGAAACGATTTTGTTCGCGAATTGTCTCGATGAAAGGTTCTTCCAGGCCAGCCTTCCGGACCTCTTCAGGGATGACGAAATCGTCCTTCAAGAGAACATAGCGCTGAGACTTTTCCGTATAGGAACAGAGGCGGAACTTCTCTACCTCCTCCACAAGGAGGCGCGAAATCCCGAGGACATCGATATTGAACACGGCATGCTCCGCGATGGAGCTGTGTCCCATCCCGAAGACGATGTTGCGGTTGGACTTCCTCGCATCCTCCACTTCCTCTCTCGCGATCCGGCGGAGTTCGTTCACAGGCAGAGGGTTCCGGCTGATCCTCGCGTAGGCGGCGGAGATTGTCTCCGGCGTCAGAGCCTTTGCCTCGGGATCACGCTCTTTAAGGGCGCCGATCGTCTCATAATCCAGGTTGTAACCCGCGAGGATGATTTTCAATGATGCTCTCCGTTGAGTCAGGCGTGCGTCAAGCGCATTGATTTATAGCAGGATTTAATCACCCGGTCAAACCGCATTCTAAAAACCCTTGCCTTTGCACGTTTCCTGGGCGAAAATGCCTTCATGCTTGAGGAAATCCAGGGACAGATCGATCGGATCACCTACCGCAACGATGAGAACGGGTATACCATCGCGAAGCTGAAGGTTAGCGGACGGCGGGAGCCTGTAACGGTTCTGGGAAACTTCCTGGATCCCGCTCCCGGGGAAATTCTGAAGATGAAGGGCGAATGGACGAATCATCCCCGTTACGGGGAGCAGTTCAAGGTGTCCTTTTATGAACCCCTTGTCCCCGCTTCCATCGAGGGCATCGAGCGATACCTGGGATCCGGCCTCATCAAGGGACTCGGCCCCGTCATGGCGAATCGGATCGTCGGGATCTTCGGACGACACACCCTCGATGTCATCGAGCACGAGATTGAAAGGCTGGCGGAGGTGGAAGGCATCGGCGAAAAACGGATCGAGATGATCCGCCGGGCCTGGGAAGAACAGAAAGAGATTCGCGAGGTGATGATTTTTCTGCAAAGCCATGGGGTGGGTCCGGGTTACGCCACCCGGATCTTCCGGCATTACGGCCGTGAGGCCGTGAGCGTCGTGAAAGAAAATCCTTACCGCATGGCGACGGATATCTACGGAATCGGTTTTCTCACCGCAGACAGGATCGCTGAAAAGCTCGGTGTTTCGAAAGACTCCTCCATGCGCGCGGAGGCCGGCATCCTTTACGTTCTCAGCCAGCTTGCCGAGGACGGTCATGTTTATTACCCCTATGAACCCCTGATCAAAAAATGCCTTGAGATCCTGCAGGTGGACCGGGAGATCCTTGTCATGGCCTTTGGCGCGATTGCCGCGGAGAAAAAGATCGTCATCGAGGACCTGAACGAAGAGCCGGGGATATTCGTCGAAAACAACAAGGCCGTTTACCTCGCCGGTTTGCATCTCTGCGAGACGAGCATTGCCGCCCGGCTCAGAACGCTGATGAAAACAGCGAAATCCATGAAAACCCCGGATCCGGCCTGGGCGGTGGAATGGGTGAAGAAACGGCTCGCGATCGATCTCGCGGAGAAGCAGGTGGAGGCCCTCACCCGGGCGCTGAAAGACAAGGTGATGATCATTACGGGCGGGCCGGGAACGGGAAAAACCACATTAATCAGCGCCATCCTGCAGATCGCGGCGAGGACCTCCACAAAGGTCCTGCTTGCGGCCCCCACGGGAAGAGCGGCAAAACGGATGAGCGAAGCGACAGGGCATGAGGCGAAGACGATCCACCGCATGCTGGAATACAGCATGCAAAGGGCTGGTTTTCAGAAAAACGAGATGAACCCCCTCGAATGCGATCTGCTGGTGGTCGACGAAGCCTCCATGATCGATACCCTTCTCATGCACCATCTCCTCAAGGCCGTTCCTTCTCCGACGACCCTGATCCTCGTGGGGGATGTCCATCAGCTTCCCTCCGTAGGCGCCGGAAGTGTCTTCAGTGACATCATCGAATCGAATGTCGCGCCCGTGGTGGAATTGAACGAGATATTCCGCCAGGCCAGGGAGAGCCGGATCATCGTCAGTGCCCACCGGATCAACCAGGGCATGCTTCCTTCCCTCGATGACGGCACCGGTGATTTTTTCTTTATTGAACGCGAAGATCCCGAAGAGGTCCTCAAGGTTATCGTGGAGCTGGCCAGAGACCGCATCCCGCGCCGTTTCGGATTCGATCCGCTGAACGATGTCCAGGTGCTCACCCCCATGAACAGGGGGATCGTGGGAACGGCAAACCTCAATCTGGAACTCCAGAAGATCCTCAACCCACGGGAGGCGGAAGTGAGCCGGGGCGGAAAAAACCTGAAGGTCGGCGACAAGGTCATGCAGATCCGGAACAACTATGACAAGGATGTCTTCAACGGCGATATCGGGAGGATCGTGAAGATTGACAGGGAGGATCAGGAGGTCGTCGTTTCTTTCGACGGGCGTCCTGTCGTTTACGATTTTTCCGACCTGGAGGAAATCGTCCTCGCCTACGCCGTGTCCGTTCACAAATCCCAGGGATCCGAATATCCCGCCGTGATCATTCCCGTCCTCACCCAGCATTACGTCCTCCTGCAGCGGAACCTGATCTACACGGCCGTGACCAGGGGAAAGAAGCTCGTCGTCCTCGTGGGGACGAAGAAAGCGCTTGCCATCGCCGTGAAAAACAACCGGACGCAGAAGCGTTTTACAGGACTCCGGCGGAGGCTGGCGGGGGAGTAAAAACATAGAAGTTGGGAAATTGAGAGGTTGAGAAGTTGCGAAAAAAGAATTCACCGAAGGAGGGAGGGTATGGACGTTTTCACCGCGATCAAGGAGAGGAGAAGCTGCCGGAGCTTTTTGCCGGACACCATTAGTGATGAGGTCATTGAAAAGATTCTGGAAGCGGCCGTGTGGGCCCCGTCGCCCGCGAACAACCAGCCCTGGGATTTCATCGTGATCACCAACAACAACCTGAAGGAGAAGATATGGCTCGAATCCGATAAATGCAAAAAGATGCTTTTCGAAAAGAGTGGATGGAAGTGGCTGGATCGCTACAAGCTCGATTTCGTAAAAGAGGCGCCGGTGGTCATCGTCGTGGTGGCGGACCCCAAAAAAACCGGGGCCGACATGTTTCTGGAAGGAGGCGGCCTGGCCTATCAGCACGGATGCGCGGCGGCGATCCAGAACATGCTCCTGGCTGCCCATGCGCTTGGCCTGGGGACGCTCTGGTTCACCCTTTTCGATAAAGACACTCTGAGAACGATTCTTGACATTGATGCGGCAAAGGAGCCTCTGGCCCTGATCTGTCTTGGAAAAGCAGCGGCCGGCCCCATGAAGACACCGAGAACAGCGGTAAAGGAAAAAACCCTGTTCATCAGGTGAGGCCCGCGTCCGATGCCGGGTCATGTCGTTTTACTTTTTACTTTTTTTACTATTCACTATTCAATGTTCACTGTCCGCTGACAAGGAGGCGTCATGCCCAGGTTCGTTAAAGACGTTTCATGCAAGACAGGGCTTCCTCCCGGAACCATCATCCACTGCGGGGAGCAGAAGACGGAAGAGGTGAAAATCACCCTCATCCACTACGACGGGGACCGGTTCGAAGAGAAAGAGCTGAGCCGTGTGGAGGAGGCCTTTCCTTTCAAGGACAGGCCTACCGTCACCTGGCTCAACATAGCCGGACTTCACCGGACGGAGATCATCGAAAAAGCGGGCGATATCGTCGGCCTTCATCCCCTCCTCCTGGAGGACATCGTCACGATGGGACAGCGTCCGAAAGCGGAGGATTTTGGAGATTACATCTTCGTGGTTTTAAAGATGCTGCACTACGGAGAGGAAAGCGGAGAGGTGGAAGAGGAACAGATCAGCCTGGTTCTCGGCTCCAGTCATGTGATCACCTTCCAGGAGCGCGAGAGCGACGTTTTCCGGCCCGTCATCGATCGTCTCAAGAACGGCAAAGGCCGCATCCGCACGTTGGGTGCCGACTATCTGGCCTACGCCCTCATCGATACCGTCATCGATCGTTACTTTGTCGTTCTGGAGGACCTCGGTGAAAAGATAGAGCTCATTGAGGAGGACCTCGTCGCCGATCCGTCGAGGAATGCCCTGCAGCAGCTCCAGGATCTGAAGCGGGAGATGCTCTTCCTGAGACGGTCGGTGTGGTCCCTGAGAGAGGTTCTCTCCTTCCTGGAGAGAGGGGAGTCGTCGCTGATCCGGAAAACGACGCGCATCTATTTCAAGGATGTCTACGATCATATCGTCCAGGTGATCGACACCGTTGAGACGTTTCGCGAAATGCTTTCGGGAATGCTGGACATCTATCTCTCAAGCATGAGCAACCGGCTGAACGAGGTCATGAAGGTCCTGACGATCATCGCGACGATATTCATACCCCTCACCTTTGTCGCCGGTGTTTACGGGATGAATTTCAAGTTCATGCCGGAGCTGGAGTGGCGCTGGGGGTATCCGCTTATATGGGCGGTCATGGTGGCCATGGCCGCGGCCATGGTTGTTTATTTCCGGAAGAAAGATTGGTTCTGAAGGCGAGGCCGCATGGAGGCAAAGAGAAATTGAGCTCAACCCTTGACCGTATCCGCGAGAAGTGGCGGGACCGCGCGGACCGGATGGACATGCACGAGATCCATGACGGGGCCGGGCAGGGCTTCGCGGCCGCCTTCTTCCCGGGCATGACCCCGGAGGAATACGACAGGGCCCGGCGTCTGAAGACACGGCTCCTTCAGACATTCCGGGGCGTGCGTCTGGAAGAGGCCATTCCGGGGGCGGAGTTTCACACGGAGAAAGGTTCCTGCTACCACATCCGGACAGAGGAGACCCTTCATTTCCGGATCATCCGCCGCGAGAAGGCGCGGGAAAAGATCCTCTCCGATCTGAAACTGATTTACGGGGTCGGTGAGATCACGGAAAGGGAACTCAAGGAAAAGGGATACCGAACCATTGCTGATCTGGCCGCCCACCCTCGTTTCAGCGCGAGAGCGGAGACCTTTCTGAATATCCTCGACACCGGCGACACGGACAGGCTTTGCGACTGGATCGGCCGCTGGTTTTCACGGTCCCATCCCCTGATCCTCCATTCCTCGGGACTTCACGAAAGAGAGGACTTCCTCATCCTCGACATCGAAACCCTGGGGCTTTTCACGAGGCCGATCATTTTATTGGGGGCGGCTCAGATTTCGGGAAACCGGATACGGGTCGACCAGTATCTCCTGAGGGATATCCATGAAGAACCGGCGGCGCTCGTTGCTCTTCTTTCCCACGTGGGAAAGCGGAGCGCCCTCGTCACCTTCAACGGCCGGGCCTTCGACGTCCCGTACATCCGGGAAAGGCTCGCCTATTACCGCATGGTCGGCGATCTCGAAAGGACCCATTTCGATGTTCTCCATTTCTCCCGCCGGGCCTGGCGGGACCGGGCGGCAAACTGCCGTCTGACCACGCTGGAAACCCTCCTTTTCGGCATTGAAAGGGAAGACGATGTGCCGAGCGCCCTCGTCCCGGAATTCTACGAAACCTACCGGCGAACCGGCAACGTGGGACCGCTCGTTCCCATCATCCGTCATAACCACGGCGACCTGATCACACTGGCAAGAATCTTCTCCAAGCTCCATGAGGAGTGGGAAAGATGATGGAAGAGATCATCGCCGGTCTCCGGAATGATCCGCATTTCAGGGACCGGCTTGTCCACTGCGAGATCCTGCCCTCGAAAGACCCGGTCTGCGGGACGCTGTCGGAAGCTCTCCCCGGCCCGCTGCAGCACTACCTGAAGAAAAAGAACATCGAGCTTTACAGCCATCAGGCGGAGGCCTCGGAAGCCCTGGGGGCGGGTGCGAATGTCATCATCACGACCCCGACAGCCTCGGGAAAAACGCTGGCCTACGCTGTTCCCATCTTTCGGGAAATGATCCACGATCCAGACGCCGCGGCGCTTTTCCTCTACCCGACCAAGGCACTGGCAAACGACCAGTTGAAGGTCCTGCGGGAGATGGAGAAGGCGACGGGCATTGACGCGAGGCCTGCGGTCTATGACGGCGACACGCCGGCGTCACGGAGGCCGGGCATCCGGGAGCGATCGAGGATCATCCTCAGCAATCCACACGAACTTCACCAGATCCTCCCCTGGCATTACAAGTGGCAGGCCTTTTTGCGGAACCTTCGATTCGTGGTTCTCGACGAGGCCCACCGGTACAGGGGAGTCCTCGGTTCCAACATGGCTTTTCTCATCCGGCGTCTGAGACGGATCGCACTTTCTTATGGTTCCGATCCCCGGTTCGTCCTCTCGTCCGCCACGCTGGCGAATCCCCTTGAATTCAGTGAAAGACTCACGGGACTTCCCTGCACGCTCATCAATCGCGACGGCTCCCCTAGAGGAAAGAAACATTTTCTCTTCTGCAATCCTTACTTCGACGGGGCGGGGACGCTTTCGACTCACCAGGAGACGCGGGAACTTTTCCTGTTCTTCCTCCGCCGTCACCTCCAGACCCTCTGCTTTACCGTGTCGCGGAAGATGGCCGAGCTCATCGCTCAGTGGGCGAAAAAGAGCGTGCGCGAATCGGACCCAGGACTCGCCGAAAGGATCGCCGCCTACCGGGCGGGTTATCTTCCCGAGGAGCGCCGCGATCTTGAGAACCGGCTCAAGAGGGGAACTCTCCTGGGCGTCACCTCGACCAATGCCTTGGAGCTCGGGATTGACGTGGGCTCTCTCGACTGCGTCATCATCTCCGGCTACCCGGGAACCATGATCTCCACTTGGCAGCAGGCCGGCCGCTCGGGACGGGGCACGGGGGAATCCGTCGCGGCCCTTGTGGCCTTCGAAAATCCTCTCGATCAGTATTTCATGAGGCACCCTCACGTATTCTTCGGAAGGTCCCACGAGCACGCGATCATTGATCTCGCGAATCCCCATATCCTTTCGGGACAGTTGCTCTGCGCCGCGGCCGAGATGCCGCTGCGGCCGGGTGAGGAAACGGTTTTCCCCGACGGCGATATCCCCGGCATCATGAAAGCGCTGGAGGATGAAGGCCTCCTCAAGGAAACACCCCACGGCTGGGTTTATGCGGGTCGCAGCCGGGCGACGGAAATCGTGAGCATGGATCACATCTCTTCAGATGCCTATCGGGTTCTGTGCGGGGGAGAAACCATCGAAACCATGGACCAGGCTCAGGCCTTCCGGGAGGCTCATCCGGGCGCGGTCCTGTTTCACCAGGGCGAAACCTACGTCGTGGAGGAACTGGATCTGCGAAATCATATCGTCCGGGTAAAGAAAGGCGACGTGGATTATTACACCGAGGCCATGAAGGTGGCAGATCTGACCATCCTCCGGGAGCTGGAGAGGAAAGAGCTCCCCGGCTTCTCCCTCATTCTCGGCGATCTCGAGGTCACGGAGCGGTTTGTCGGCTACAAGATCATCCAGCGGGACCGGTTCTTGGGCATGGAAAGCCTTGATCTCCCGCCGCTCACCTTTAAAACGGTGGGGCTGTGGTTCAGCGTTTCCGAAGATACCCTGAACGAGATCTCGGAGCGAAAGAGGGATGCGGCCGGCGGGCTTCACGGCGCCGAGCACGCCCTGATCGCCGTCATGCCTTTTCACGTCATGTGCGACCGCTGGGACATGGGCGGGCTCTCGACGCCCCGCCATCCCGATACGATGCGGCCCACGATCTTTGTCTACGACGGTTTTGAGGGCGGGATCGGGCTTGCCGAGAAGGCCTTCGATCTTTTCGGAGAAATCTCCTCCATGACCCTCGAACTGGTGCGGGACTGTCCCTGTGAAGAGGGTTGCCCGGCCTGCATCTACTCCCCCAAGTGCGGCAACGACAACAAACCCCTGGACAAAGAGGCCGCCCGGATGATCCTGGAAAAACTCCAGGATTAAAAAACGGGAAGCGCTCCGGGGAAAGATGTGATAATAAAGA
>CAYXFF010000057.1:0-3875 GCA_964464185.1 uncultured Syntrophaceae bacterium
CCCCCGCACACGTCGAGCCAGCGGCATCCGGCGCAGCGTCCCTTCACAAACGATTTCTTGTCCTTCATTTTCGCCATGAGGCTGTTGGATGTGTCCAGCCAGATTTCGCTGAAAGGACGCTTCCTCACGTTGCCGAAAGAGATGTCCCTCCAGAACTGATCGGCGTAAACCTCCCCGTCCCAGCTCACGCAGCCGATTCCGACTCCAGAGCTGTTCCCCTGATTCATCCTGAGAAGTTCAAGCACCTCAGCGGCCCGTCCGGGATCTTCCTTCCGCAGACGAAGATAGATGTATGGCCCGTCGGCGTGGTTGTCCACTGTGAGGACCTCCTTCGGTTTTCCCCGTTCGAAAAGACCGCGGGTCCGATCCATGATGAGATCCACGACCCGGCGGGTTTCCTCATGGGAAAGGTCCTCATCAATCAGTTCCGAGCCCCGGCCCGTGTAGACGAGATGGTAAAAGCAGGCCCTGGGGATCTCCTCCTCCTCGATGAGGTCGAAGACGGCGGGGATGTCGGCCGCGTTTTTCCTGTTCATGGTGAAACGAACCCCCACCTTGATTCCCGCGTCACGGCATATTCGGATGCCTTTCAGGGTGGCGTCGAAAGCCCCCTTCACGCCCCGAAACCGGTCATGAGTTTCTCTCATGCCGTCCAGGCTCACGCCGACGTAGGAGAGGCCGATCTTCCTGTAAACGGCGGCCGTTTCTTCCGTGATCAGCGTCCCGTTCGTGGAGATGACGACCCGCATCCCGTGCTCCGCGGCATGCCGGGCGAGTTCGGGGAGGTCTTTTCTCATCAGAGGTTCCCCGCCGGAGAGAAGGATCACGGGGGAGCCGAAGCGGGCCAGATCTTCGATCAGAGCCTTCCCTTCCTCCGTGGTCAGTTCATCTTTATAATGAATGTTTTTGGAGCCGGCGTAGCAGTGGACGCACCTGAGATTGCAGCGCCTCGTCACGTTCCAGACGACCACCGGCCGCTTGTCTTCCGAGAACTGAAGGAGATGCGAGGGGAGCTTCCCCGATTCGCGTCCGTAACGCAGAACGTCGGCGGCTTCCACGGCCCCGCAGTACAATTTTGAAATGCCGATCATGAATGATGTGCCTCTACAATTCACCCAGGAGTTCAAGGTCGGCCAAATCCTTATGACGGCCGATTGCTCGTTTATTTTTAACAAAAGCTTCCCTGCCAATATAAGCGACGTCAAGGTCGCCGAATTTACCTTTCTGTCGCTCCCCCCATATCTCGTCATTCTGCAGACCGTCCAGAATCGTGATGATATCAATACGGACAGGCGGAAATCCAAGTTGAATGATTTTCCCCGACAGAAAGTCTTCTTCCGTCACGTTGACTTTTTCAAAACCAAAATCATTGACGGCTTTTAAAACAGCGTTGGCATTTTGTTTTGTGGGTCTGATCCAAACATCCATGTCGCCTGTAGCCCTCGGATGCCCATGATACGCAAGAGCAAAAGAGCCCACAAGAACGTACTCTACATGGTTATTGTTGAGTGCATGAATGAAATCTCGGAAGTCCGGGTGAATTTTCACTTCAATCGCTCCACAATTCTGATGATCCGTTCTATTCGGGGAATATCTTTATATCCCTTAATCACATAATATTGTTCCCTTAAAATTTCCACGGCGTTCAAACGTTCCTCCGGCGTCTTGTTCTTCCAGAAAAGAACATCCTTTGCCCCATCATCTCTATCCAAAACAACAATATCTTTTTTCATGCTCATTGCTCTTTTCTTGTAAAATAGTTTATGAGCGATTGCACGAGGCCGGGGACCGTATAGGTCTCCTGCAGGATGTCGACCTTGAGGCCGGCGTTCCTTGCGGCTGCCGCGGTGACGGGGCCGATGCAGGCCACCTTGACGCTCTGGGGCAGAAGGTAATGCCTCCCCATGATCTCGAAATAGTTCGTCACCGTGGAGGGGCTCGTGAAGGTGATCACATCCACCTTGCCTCCCTTGATAAGCGCCTCGAGCTCCGGTTTCCGCCGCCCCGAATTCACCGTCCGGTACGCCGTGATCACGTCCACTCGGGCGCCGAGTTTTTTCAACCCTTCGGGTACGACATCGCGGGCCGCGGCGGCGCGGGGGAGCAGGATGTTTTTGTCCTTCAGGTCGATCCCCTGGAACGCCCTGACCACGCCCTCGGAGACATATTCATCGGGAACGATGTCCACGCGAATCCCGAAATGCTCGATGATGGAAGCGGTGACCGGGCCGATGGCACACAGGCCGATTCCCTTGAGGTCTCTCACGTCACGGCCCAGATCCCTGAGCCTCTTGAAAAGAGCGCGGACCCCGTTGGCGCTCGTGAAGATGATCCAGTGGTATTTTCCGATGTTCGTCAGTGCCCCATCAAGATCCTGATAATTCTCCGGCGGTTCGATGCGAATGGTGGGAAAAGGGATCACCCGGGCGCCCTCTCTTTGAAGCAGTTCCGCCATCTCTTCCGCCTGCGCTTCCGGGCGGGTGATGACAATACCCCTGCCGAAGAGGGGCTTCCCCTCAAACCAGTTCAGCTCGTCCCGCAGCCCGACCACTTCCCCCACGACGAGTATGGCCGGCGGCGAGAAACCTTTCTTCTCCGCCCGAACGGCGATGTCTTTCAGCGTCCCCATGAGGGTGGCCTGATCCGGCGTGGTACCCCACCGGATAAGGGAAGCAGGCGTATCGGGGTCCTTCCCGTTTTCCACGAGGTTCTCCGCGATCTGCGAGAGGTTTTTGACGCCCATGAGAAAAACGAGCGTTCCGATCCCGGAAAGGGTCTTCCAGTTGATGTCGCTCTTTTCCTTGCCGGGGTCCTCGTGACCCGTCACGAAGGCGACCGTCGAGGTGTATCCCCGGTGGGTCAGAGGGATGCCGGCGTAAGCGGGAGCTGCGATTGCGGATGTGACACCCGGAACGATCTCAAAGGGAATGCCGGCCCGGGATACCACCTCGGCTTCCTCGCCGCCCCTCCCGAAGATGAAGGGATCCCCGCCTTTCAGCCTCGCGACGGTGTGCCCTTTCTTCGCCTCTTCCACCAGAATCCGGTTGATCTCTTCCTGAGGAATGGTGTGATCGCCTCCCCGTTTGCCGGCGTAGATTCTTTTCGCGTCCTTCCGGGAAAAGGAGAGGATGTCCGTGCTCACGAGATGGTCATAGACAATCACGTCGGCCGTCTGCAGGCATTTCATGCCCCGCAGCGTGATCAGGCCCGGGTCGCCCGGCCCGGCACCGATGATGTAGACGATTCCCTGTTTAACCGCATCCATATACCGTTTCCATTATTTCTTTTCCGCCTTTTGACAAGATACTTTCCGCCAGCCCTCTTCCCACCGCTTCACACTCGGCGGCGGGGCCTGAGGCTTCCTCCCTGATGATCACGCTCCCGTCCAGATTCCCCACGAGCCCGACAAGCGAAATCCCGTCTCCTCTTCTCCTGCCGTACGCGGCGATGGGAAGCTGGCATCCTCCCCCGAAGACTTTCAGAAAAGCCCTTTCCGCTCCCACCTCGATGCGGCTGTCCTCGTGATTGAGAAAGCGAAGAAGCTCCCTGCTCTCCTCGTCATCCCTTCTCATCTCCATGGCCAGCGCCCCCTGGCCGATGGCGGGGATGATCTGATCCACGGAGATGAACTGGGACACCCTGTCCGTCCACCCCATGCGGCGGACCCCCGCCGCGGCGACAATGATGCCGTCCAGCCCTTCCCTTTCTATTTTTTTGATCCTCGTGTCCAGATTGCCCCGGATGGGAACCACCTGGACATAAGGGATTAGTTTCGCAAGCTGGATGCTCCGCCTCAGGGAGCCCGTTCCGATCTTCGCGCCTCTCGGCAGCTCTTCGAGTTTCCTGTTTCCCCGCGATATGAGAACATCCCGGGG
>CAYXFF010000057.1:3975-7701 GCA_964464185.1 uncultured Syntrophaceae bacterium
CTTGAACCCTCGACCCCTTGAACCCTTCTTTCTTATTTGTCTTCTTCCAATTTGAACAGCCTTCTTATAGCAGCGATATAGGAAATCGCACCGTCTTCCTGCGTCTCCTCTTTGAGGCCGGTGATGGGATCATGGAGGACTTTGTTGAGCACAGACGAAATAAGAATCTCAATCTCTTTTCTGTCTTCGTCACCCAGACTCCTCACCCACGCCGGGGCCCTTTCAATCTCCCCCTTCATGATCCCTTCCACTTTGTCCTTGAGAGCACGGATCGTGGGAACGGCCTCAAGCGTATTGTGCCAAGCGGCGAACTTGAGAACCTCCTCGCTGATAAGATCTTCCGCCTTCTGCGCCTCTATCATGCGCGCCCTGACATTCTCATCCACCGTCTGCTGGAGATCGTCGATATTGTAAAGGTAGGCACTATCGATCCCGCCCACCGCCGGATCGATATCCCTGGGCACGGCGATATCGATGAAAAACATGAGCCGGTTCTTTCTCCTGCGAAGGGCCGCCGCGACCATTTCCCTGGTGATGACGTAACCCGGCGCGCCGGTGGATCCGATGACAATGTCCGCGTCCTGCAGCTGCTCTCCCAGACGATCAAAGCCCACGGGAATTCCGTGAAAATGATTGGCCAGCGCGACCGCCCGCTCATAGGTCCTGTTGGCCACAATAATTTTGTGAACGCCCTGGCTCACGAGGTGCCTCGCCGCCAGCTCCGACATCTCTCCGGCCCCGATGAGGAGCGTTGTCTTCCCCTGGAGATTTCCGAAAATCTTCTTCGCCAGTTCCACGGCCGCGAAACTGACCGAGACGGCGTTGTTCGCGATGCCCGTTTCCGTCCTCACCCGTTTCGCCACCCGGAAGGCATGATGGAGAAGCCTGTTCAGGATGATTCCCGATGCTTTGTGCTCCACGCACTGCCGGTAGGCGTCCTTCACCTGGCCGAGGATCTGGGGCTCACCCATGACCATGGAATCCAGGCTCGACGCCACCCTGAAGAGATGCCGCACCGCCTCCTCGTCCCGGTGGATATAAAGGCACTTCCCCATCTCTTCCGTTGAGAGGTTTCCCCGGGAAAAAATAAATCCCCTGAGGCCATCAATCGCCGTGCCCGCGTCTGCGACCCGGGCCAGCACTTCCACCCGGTTGCAGGTGGAAAGATACAGGACTTCCCTCAATTCCGGGATTTCCAGGATCTCCGGCAGCGGCGTCGAATTCTCCTCGCAGGAGATCGACAGTCTTTCCCTGATTTCCACGGGAGCCGTTTTATGGTTCATACCGACGAGAATAATATTCATACCCTTAAACAAAACGATGGGCCGTTGTAAAAAATGCGCTCACGCCGAACAAGGCGGCGAGCAGAATGAACAGGGCGCCGATGGACAGTAGAGCCGCTTTCCGGCCGTTCCAGCCGATGGCCAGCCGCTGATGCAGAACGAGAGCGTAGAGAAGCCAGGCCATGAGCGTCCAGACCTGCTTGGGATCCCAGCTCCAGTGGCTTCCCCAGACCGTGCGCGCCCAGAGAGCGCCGGCAATGGTCCCGAGCGTGAGGAGCGGAAATCCCCAGAGAAGAGAAACGTGGCTGATCCGGTCCAGATCCCTGAGCGGCGGCAGCAGGCGGCTGAAATTCGTGATGCGCCTGTGCTTGATGAAACCGTCCTGGATCAGGTACATGGCCCCGGCGCAGCAGGCCAGGGCAAAGAGGGCTTCGCCGGTGATGGAAAGAACCGCGTGAACGGGAACCAGTCCCCCCCTCAGGATTTCGGGCAGGGATACATCGCCCCCGAGCCTCACGGAAGCCACCACCATCACGAAGAAAGCGACAGGCGACACAAAAGCGCCGAGAACCCGCGTCTTCGTCTTCAATTGAAAGGCAAGATAGGTCCCGGTCATCGCCCAGACAAAAAAGGAAAGGGAATCGTGCAGCCCTATGACAGGCGTGTGTCCCATTCTGACGTAACGGAAAACCATGGAAAGACCCTGGACGATAAAGGCCGAAAAAAGAATCCAGGTGGAGACTTTCGCCACCTGGACCCTCCGGACCAGGAGGGACGCGATGTAGCCCGCCGTGCTGATCAAATAAAGCGCCAGCGCGATTTTAAAAAAAAGAATGTCCATCATTCACCCGTTATGAAATCCACAATCACTTCGCCCGTGAGTTCTTTGATCCGCATTCTCACACCATCCCAGTCTTTCGCCCTGATCTTCTCGAGGATATCTGAATTCACGACAACCTCGAAAATCTCCCGGTTCTCCTCGGAAGAACGTCCTCTCTGCATCACCCGCTTCCTCAACATTCCCATGATCCGGATAAGGATCTCATATTCATGACCGTAACGCCCTTCCAGCTCCATCCTCAGTTTCCTTGCAAGGGCGGGGCTTTTCCCCGCCGTCGACACGGAGATCGAGAGATCGCCTCGTTCCATAAGAGAGGGAAGGATAAAATCACAGTGTTCCGGGTCATCCACGATATTGACGAGTATTCCCTTTTTTTTCGCGTCCCGATAGATCCGACCGTTGACCCTGACATTGTCGGTCGCGCCGATCACGATAAACGAACCGCTCACGCATTCCGACCTGTAGTCCGAGGCGATGTGTTCTATCCGCTTTCTGGCTTTGAGGTCCTTGAGTTTCGGGCTGAGTCTCTTTCCCACCACCGTCACCCGGGCGCCGCAGTCGAGGAGTCTCCTCACCTTTCGTTCAGCCACGTCCCCGCCGCCGATGACGGTGCACCTTTTGTTTGATATATCGAGGCTTATGGGATAGTATTTCAAACAGAAACCCCTCCCCCGAAAATGACATCGCGATCCGCCTGAAGCGGAGAACGCTCATCCAAAGCGGATTCCCCCGTTCTGCGGGCGTTGAAGAAAGGTAACACGAAGGCTTCAGAAATTCAAGTCACTTGAAATAAATGGCAAAACGGGCTATAGCATTTTAAGAAGATGTTTCGTTCCGCCGGTGATTGAATGGGCTTGACCTTCAGTGAAAAAGGAGATGACGCATGCCGGAAAAAGAGGCTCGAAAGGAACGGGAAAAAGAAAAATGGATCGAGATCGTCGTGTCCGCGCCCCCGCAACTCATCGAGGCCCTGTCGAACTTCATAACAGAAGCGGGCGCCAAGGGCGTCTTTCAGGAAGACACCTTCGATGAGGCATCTCCCAACGACCTCGACGAGCCCGCCGAACGGGAAGAGCTGAAGGCCTATATCGCGTCCGGTCCCGCCGGTGATAAAAAGATCGCGGCGCTCGGCAAATACATGGAAAGCCTCTCCGAGATTTTCCCGGACATTGAGAAACCATCCTTCAAGAGCCGGCTCATCGAAGAGGCTGACTGGGGAGAACAGTGGAAGCAGTATTTCAAGCCGCTGCGTCTCACAAAAAACATCGTTATCAAGCCGACTTGGGAGAGATACACGCCTCAGCACCGTGATATCGTCGTAGAGATTGATCCGGGCATGGCCTTCGGAACGGGGCAGCACCCATCGACAAGGATGTGTCTCGAAGCGATCGAGGACATACTTCTCAAGGATCGGTCGATCCGGAAATGGCGGGTGCTGGATGTGGGCACGGGAACGGGAATCCTCGGGATATCCTGCGCGAAGCTCGGAGCGGAGAGCGTTGTCGGCGCGGACATAGACCCGAAGGCCGTCGAGATCGCCCGGAAAAACGTCCTCATCAACGGCGTCGAGGACCGGGTCAGGATCGTGAACCGCGATGTCCG